>CALUQA010000173.1 GCA_944322775.1 uncultured Elusimicrobiales bacterium | reverse complement strand
TCTAACACGCTGCCCTGTCAAGGCAGAGACCGCGGGTTCGAATCCCGTCGACTCCGCCATTTAAAACATACCCGCCGCAAGGCGGGTTTTTTATTGTCCTTTTATGCGTTCGGTTTTGCCGTTGCTCTTTTCGCCTTTCCCTTTTCACTTTTTATATACTATGCCTATGCAAATACAAAAAGCCAGCCCCCTTTTGTGGCCGCAAATTTTGCCGCTATACGACCAAGCCCGCGCTTTTATGGCTCAAAACGGCAATCCCAATCAATGGATTAACGGCTATCCCTCGCCGCAAATTTTGCAGCAGGATTTGCAGCAAGGCCACTTGTATGTGTGTCTGGACGGGGCACACCTAGCGGCGGCCTTTTGTTTTCGCCCGGGGCCGGACGACACCTATAAACACATAGAAAAAGGCAGCTGGCTTAATGATTTGCCTTATTTTGTGGTACATCGTTTGGCTGTGGCGCGGCACGGGCAGGGGATAGGCTCTTTTTGCTTGCACTGGTGCCTGCAGCAAAGCCCCAACTTGCGGGTGGACACTCATAAAGACAATATCCCCATGCAAAAAGTTATTTTAAAAAACGGCTTTGCTTATTGCGGCATTATTTACACCCACAACGGCTCAGCCCGTCTGGCCTATCAACACACCCCAAAAACTAATTAAAAAACAAAGGGCCTGTGGCTTTTGCCCCTGCTTTTAAAAAGTTATCATAATAAGTATGAGGAAACTGTTTTGTCTGTTTTTTTGTCTTTTTTGCGCGGCAGCTGTATGGGCGGACAACACGTCTGTCGTGGGGGAAATAAACATTTCCACCACCCGCGTAGACCCGGCTGTGGTGGCCCGCAAATTTCCCTTAAAAAAAGGTGACCCCTTTACCTGGCAAGCCTTTGAAAAAGCCCAAGAAAAGCTGCACGACATGCGCCTGTTTAAAAAGCTGGATTTTTCCACCAAGCCCAACGGCAACCAGACAGACATTTCCATCGCGGCGGAAGACGGCTATTATTTTTTCCCGCTGACGTTTTTTTCTTCCGGTGACAAGAACGTATTTTTCCTTTCGTTATTTGAGGGCAACTTCTTAAAAAAAGGCGAAACGCTTTTCGGCACGGTCGGCATTAGTGACGACGGCTATGCCTTTTCCGGCGGGTTAAGCGTGCTGGACAATTTTTTTATGGTCAGCTTTACCAAGCTCGACGCCGAACAACGCTTTTATGAAGATTACTGGTCCAGCACGCACGGGGTGCTGAGCGTATCCAAAGACGAAGGGGAATTTGGCGACCCGCTGTATAAATGGGACATGCGCGACTATGATCTGCGCCTGCTTTACGCGCGCGAGATAGGCGACTTTAGCGCTTTTATCTCCCCGGAGTTTAAACACCTTTCTTACTCCACCGACGTGGACGCCGGCAACCACAACCAATGGACGGTGGGGCTTTCCTACCGTCACAATGTGCGTACCTCTTCGGGCATGGGGGCCTTGTTTGGCTTTGGCCTTTCCGACAAAAAGAAAATGCTGGCCGATTTGCCCGCCCCCAAATACGCCTATGCCGGGGATATTTCTTTCACCGCCGGAGGGGCTTGGTCCGGCGCCGATTATGACATCACCAAACTTACGCTTAACGGTCTGTGGCAAACCGAAACCAAAAAACGCCACACGTTTTTTATACAGTTTAAAGTGCAAGACACGTACGGCTCGCCTTTTTCCGACCAAGTTCTCTCCACCGATTTGCTGGGCGGCCAAGGCCGCTACCGCCGTTTGATACGCGGCAAACGCGGGGCGGGCATGACGGTGTCCGTGTTATATTATTTACTGCGCGACAATACGGGCCTTTTGTCTTTGCAGCCCTTTTACGATTTGGCTTACGTTTATGCAGGCGGTGCCTATCGCGACCACAGCGGCGCGGGCGCCACGCTGGCCTATAAATTTTGGCGCTTTCCTTTTCCGCTGGGCATTAACTACACGCGCAATTTAAGCGACCAAAGCAACGTGGTGGCTTTTGTGGTGGGCGGTTCGTTTTAAAGGCCGCAGGCAAAAGCCCGCGGCCTTATGGCAAACTGTAAAAATTACTTCTTTGCCCGGGTCTTCAGTTTTTCTATAGCCGCTTCAAGCCCTTGAGCCGCCGCTTTTTGATACCAAAAATCCGCATCGCAGACTTCGCCCACAACGTCCGGCTTTTGTTCACACAAAGAGCCATATAAATATTGCGCCGCCGCGCTGCCTTCTTCGGCGCGTTTTTTTAAGTGCGGCACACTTTCCACCTTGCCAATGCCTTTTTCCCCCAAGTCGGGCCCCGTATAAAGAAAATAAGAAGCCGTGGACAGCCATTGCTGTGCCGGTTCGAAGCCTTGGTCTGCCGCTTGCTGTATCCACTGCATGCCTTGGCTTACATCTTCCGGCACGCCCTCCCCCCGGATATACGCCAAGCCCACTTGATACTGCCCTTGGGGCAGGCCTCTTTGAGCGGCGCACAAATCCCACGCAAAAGCTTGTTCCAAATCCTGCTGCACGCCATAGCCGTAATAATAAAAATACCCCAAATTAAAACAAGCCTCCCCTTGGCCGGCGGCGGCCAGTTTTTTCCAAAGAGGCACGGCTTTTTTATAATCCTGTTTAATGCCGTCTGCTTCCTGCCCGTTTGTATAGGCCAGCGCTAAAAAATAAATGGCGCTTGCACTGCCCAAGTCGGCCGCTTGGAGCATATAAGAAACGGCCTTTTTTACGTCCGCCTTTGTTCCGTCCCCGTCATGGGTTAAAAGGGCCAGGCGATACATAGCCTCGGAGTTGTTTTTTTGGGCGGCTTTTTTATAATATTTGACGGCTTTTTTATAGTTCTGTTTTTCGCCGCATTGCCCCGTTTCGTAACAATACCCCAAAGCAAACAGCCCTTCCGGGTCTTTTTGTTTGGCGGAAGCCTTTAACAAAGGCCAGGCTTTGGGGCCTTCTCCCTGCGCTATATAAAATTCCCCCAACTCGGCCTGGGCTTGGGCATTGCCGGCTTGGGCCGCCTGTTGCAAAGAAACAAAATCTTCCCCGTTTTGTGACGGGCTTTCCGCCGCCCACACGCCAGGCAGCATATTCAAACAAAACAAAAAAAGACAAATGTGTTTCAGGTTCATAATTCCTCCATTTTCGCTTATTATATAAAATCCGTTTCTTTTGCCAACTTTTACGCCCAACGCGCGGCCTTTTATATTATAATGGAGAGGACGTTTTTATTATTTTAAGGAGGGTGATATGTGGTATGGTATTGCTTCCCTGCGCCCCTTTGAACAATATGCGCTTTTTGGCGTATTGTTTATTGCGGTGTTGGGGCTGTTGTATGCGCTTTTTCTGCGCAACCAAGTGCTGCACGAAGACACCGGCACCCCGGCCATGCTAAAAGTGTGGACGGCCATTAAAGAAGGTGCCAACGCGTATTTAAAAAGACAACTTAAAACCATTCTGCCTTTGATTGCATTGCTGACGGTTTGTCTTTTTCTCTCCGTTTACATTGTGCCCGTATCGCACGACGCCACGGAACGCTTTGCCGGCCTGACGCCGGAAAAGGTTAAACTCATTGCCGCGTTCGGGCGCGCGGGGGCGTTTATTTTGGGGGCGGTGTTCTCGCTCTTGGTCGGCCAGTTGGGCATGCGCATTGCCGTGGACGCCAACGTTCGCGTGGCGGCCGCTTCCAAACGCAGCTTTGGCGACGCGCTTAAAATAGCCTATCGCGCCGGCACCGTAACGGGCATGCTGACAGACGGCCTAGGGCTGTTGGGCGGCACGGTCATTTTCATCATTTTCGGCATTGCCGCGCCGGACGCGTTGCTGGGGTTTGGTTTTGGCGGCACGCTGCTGGCGCTGTTTATGCGCGTGGGCGGCGGCATTTACACCAAAGCCGCTGATGTAGGGGCCGACCTGGTGGGCAAGGTGGAAGCGGGCATACCCGAAGACGACCCGCGCAACCCCGCCGTGGTGGCCGACTTGGTGGGCGACAACGTGGGCGACTGCGCCGGCATGGCGGCAGACATT
>CALUQA010000172.1 GCA_944322775.1 uncultured Elusimicrobiales bacterium | reverse complement strand
ATCAGGGGCCCCAGCGGCTGCGGCAAAAGCACCCTGCTTAATATTTTAGGTCTTTTGGACGAGCCCACCGGAGGCGAATATTTTTTAAACGGATTGCCCACGGCAAAAATGAATGATACCGTTCGTTCCCGCACCCGCCGGGAAAATATTGGGTTTATTTTTCAGTCTTTTAATTTAATGCCGCGTTTGTCCGTATTGGAAAACATAGCCCTGCCTATGCGCTACAGCGGCATGAAACGCAGCCTTATTTTACCGCGTGCGCAAGAGCTGGCGCGGCGCGTCGGGCTGGAGAAAAAACTTTTCAGCACGCCGCTGCAGCTTTCCGGCGGCCAAAGCCAGCGCGTGGCCTGCGCGCGTGCTTTGGCTAATAAACCAGACCTTATACTCGCAGACGAACCCACGGGGAATTTGGATTCAAAATCCAGCCAGGATATCCTTTCCCTCCTGCAGGATTTAAACAAAGACGGCATGACCATTATTATCGTTACGCACGACCCTAAAATAGCCGCCGGCACACACCGCACTATTCATATGAAGGACGGCAAAATTATATGACATTACCCGATTTGGTTCTTACCGGCTGGGACGAGATTAAAGCTCACAAACTGCGCAGCTTTTTAAGTTTCTTTGCCATCGCCATAGGCATAGCTACCTTTTTTTATACGCTTAGCATTCTCAGCCAGCGCTACAGCACCATAGACAAGGCCGTAGAAATAGGAGGAAAAGGGCGGATTTCCACTTCCACCGAAAATGCCATTTCGCTGACGCAATATAAAGATTTTTTATATCTTTTGCCAAAGGGGTCCTCTCTGTCGCTAACCACGGACTGGGGCTGGAATGAAATTTTTTACAAATCCCGACTCGTGAACAATTTATCTTTTAAAGGGGTTTTGCCTACTTGGAAAGATGTCGATTTTGCCTATAAACTGGAAGGACGTTTTATAAATTGGCAAGATGTGCAAAACCATCACCGCATAGGCGTTATTATGTCTTTCCCCAGGGAAAAGAAAAAAAGAAATTTTCCTGTATATACCGCAATTTCCGATGATGGGATTCCCCCCATTGACTTTCAAGAGCTGACATACCGCAACAATTTGCTCAATCAAAATCTGCAAGTAGGAAATGAACAAATTACCATCGTGGGCATTTTGCACGTGCCGCCCATCGAACAAGACCCCCGATTTTCCCACTATAGAGACCCCACCCCCTCTTGTTATTGCCTTATACTACCTGGCAGGATTTGCAATTTTCTTTTAGGGACAATTTTTCAACGGATATTCGCATTGTGACCGGAAAAGAAAGCTTGGCCAATTCGGCCGCAGCCCAGACGATAAGCTTTTTGCGTTCTCAATTTGGCAAAGAAGAAAAACCGAAAATTAAATTTTTTAGAGATGACGTACGGGAAAACACCAAGGCCGCCTACCAAGATCTCAAAAACATGCTTTTATTAGGTTTTATTGCCATGATTGCCGGCGGAATAGGCATTATGAACGTAACGCTGGCCGTCATTTATTCACGCACCAAAGAAATTGGCATACGCCGCGCGTTGGGTGCCACCCGAAAGGATATTTTATTTCAATTTCTGATTGAAGCTATGCTGCTGGGCCTGTGCGGCTCCATAGCCGGCATGTTTCTGGGGTATTGCGTTTTGCTGTATATAGCGCAAAATGTATTCCAAATGACGTTTTCCTGGTGGGTGGTGGTGCTTTCCATTTTTATTGGTTTGTCCACCAGTTTTCTTTTTGCACTCTATCCGGCCTGGCAGGCGGCCAAACTTAAACCCGTGGACGCCTTAAAATACGAATAAGCCTTTCACAGCAAAGCCGCAAAGGCATTTGCTAAAATAACTTTATGCGCGTAACCATAAACATAGACGGCGGAAGCCGCGGCAACCCCGGGCCGGGGGCTTCGGCTTTTGTCATTAAAGACCAAAACGGCAAGATACTCTCTCAGGAAGGGTATTTTATCCCGCATTGCACCAATAACCAGGCCGAATACACCGCTCTAAGGCTGGCGCTGATAAAAGCCAGCGAACTGGGCGCCAAAGAGCTGGATATTATTTCGGACTCTTTGCTCCTGGTCAAACAATATTTGGGCGAATATAAAATAAAACACCCGGATTTGGCCGCCCGCATGCAGGAAATACGCACGCTGGCTAGGCCGTTTAAAATAAGCATTCGCCACGTGTTGCGCCATTTAAACAAAGAGCCCGACGCCCTGGCCAACAAAGCCATGGATTTAAAACAGTCGGTGGGTTTTAACCCCATTGTAAATTTAACCCCATTTGTGCCGCCTGCGGCGCAAACGGACAATACGGTCAACGGGGTAAAAGTGGAGCCGGTGCACCACGCGCAAGCCAATACGCCGCTGCCGCCTGTACAGACCGCGGCGCAAAAACCGGCCGCTAAAAAAAAGGCCGCGGCAAAAACACAGGCCGCGCAGCCTTCGCTGTTTGACGATTTTTAGCCGCCCATAGCGGCAAAGCATTTGACGGCCCAGAGAGCCGCCTTTGGCGTAACAGCCTTAGGAGGAACTTCCGGACTCCGCAGGGAAATGCGCCTTGCGAAAGCAAGGGCCGCACGGGGCAAAAGCCGTGCGGACGGAAAGTGCCACAGAAAACATACCGCCTTCGGGTAAGGGTGAAATGGTGCGGTAAGAGCGCACCGCGCACAAGGCAACGCGTGCGGCAGGGCAAACCCCGCAGGGAGCAAGGCCAAATATGCCCATACGTGTCCCGCGTCAGAGGCAGAGTAGGCCGCTTAGAGTAATGGTTCTCACGGTCCGCAAGGGCCGACAGAATCTGGGGTATAGGCCGTCAAAACAATAAAAAAGCCGCTCTGTAAAGAGCGGCTTTTTTGTGCGGCTAAATTTATTTAATCACGCCGTTTTCCTTCAGCATTTCTTTTACGTTTTCAAACACAATGTCGGGCGTAATTAAGCGCATGCATTTAAAGTGGCCCTGCGGACACTTTTTGCCGCCGTGCAAGGCGCAGGGGCGGCAGTCCAGGCCCTTTACTTCCAGCACGCGGTGGCCATGCCCATACGGGAAGAAGCCCAGTTCACGCGTGGTCGGGCCGAAGATGGCCAGCGTGGGCACGTTGAAAGCCGTGGCAATGTGCATCGGGCCGGAATCGTTGGTGATAAACAATTTAAAATGCGGCATCAGGGCCATCAAATCGGCCAAGCTGGTTTTGCCGCACAAATTGGCGCAATGCCCCTGGGAAATTTGGCACAGCTTTTCGCCCAGGTCGGCGTCTTTTTTGCCGCCGCCCACAATGACCGTCTGCAAGTGCAGTTCCGTTTCAATGCGGCTGATCAGTTCGGCAAAGTTTTCAAACGGCCAGCATTTGGTCGGCCAGGCAGAGCCCGGGTGAATGCCGATAAGCGTTTTGCCTTCCAAATTAAAATCCTTCATCAGGCGGGCCACGTTTTCTTCGGCCGAGGGCGCATAGCGCATGTTCAGTTTTTCGGCCTTAAAGTTTTCTTTCACAATGCCGTGCAGCAAAGACAGGTTGCGTTCAGCGTCGTGTATCATCCAGTTAAACGGAATGGTCTTGGTGTAGAGGAACCACCCTTCGCTGGAAGTAAAGCCGATACGTATGGGCACGCGGCTGAGCCAGGCAATCAGCGCACTGCGGAAGCTGCGGTGCGGCACCAGCAAAATATCAATGCCGGCTTCTTTAATGGCTTTGGCGGTTTTCCACACGCCAAAAATTTTGTTCCAGCCTTTTTTATCGTTTAAAATAATCTGGTCCACTTCTTTCATCGGGCGGAAGATATCTTCCGTCTGCGGACGGGTGATGACCACGATTTTGGTGTCGGGGAACAGCTTGGCCGTCTTTTGGATAAGCGGCGTGGTCAGTACGCTGTCGCCGATAAACGAAGTTTGGAAAATGCCGATTTTATTAATTTTTTTGCCGTCCAAATTAGCGTGTTTATAAGCCCAGTCGCCCAGTTCGGGGTTTTTATATTTGACGGGCACGTCCCAACCTTTGAGCGTTTCCAAATATTTGTCCAGCGTATGTTTTTCCAGCACGGGGGAGTTCTTTTTAAATTTCACATACAGCCGGCGCGCCACTGGGTTTTTGTGATAGCGCAGCTTGTTGGGAATACGGCTGAAAAAGCCGATTAAAATGCTTTTTAAGTTGGAATGTAAATCCAAATAATGCGTAAAATGGCCCGCACGCACTTGGCGGATATTGGCCCAAAGGCCTTTTTTGGCCACCATAATTTCGTCAATATCCGGGTGGCCGGCCAGCACCTGGGCAAACTGGGGTTTGACCAGCAGCGTAATGTGGCTGTTAGGCCATTTGGCCTTTAAATTTTTATATACCGGCGACGAAAGAACAATGTCACCCAACGAAGACAAACGCACCACCAAAATCTTAGGTTGATTTTCGTTCATAATTTTTCACCGCTTCCATAATTTTTTGAGTTGCCCCTTTAAAACCCAGGGCCGTTTGCCGCGCTTTGGCGGCCATATTTTCCAGCACGGCCGGTTCCTTAAACAAGCGGGAAACAGTCGCGCCAAAATTGTTTTCATCTACCAGCACCCCGCCGCCGTGCGACAAAAGCGCATGGGCGGTGTCGGGCGTGTTGTAGAAGCTTTTACCAAACAAAACGGTTTTGCCCAAAATGGCCGGCTCCAGCAAGTTATGCGCACCGCGCGGGGCAATGCTCCCCCCCACAAAAGCCAAACCGGCGCAGGCATATAAAGACTGCAAAAAACCCATGGTATCTGCGCACACGATGGCGCAGTTTTGCGGCAATTTTTTATCGCTTAACATACCATAGGCCAACGGCTGTTTTTTAAGGGCCACTTTAATTTCTTCGCGCCGTTCCAAATGGCGCGGGGCAAAAATAATTTTTATGCCCTGCTCCGCCCAAGCGGGGGCATTTTTTAAAATCAGTTCTTCTTCTTGCGGGTGGGTGCTGCCGCACACCAAAACGGGGGCCTGCGTCCAGCCCAGCTTTTTAATTAAAGCTTTGGCTTCTTTCAATTTGGCGGGCTGGTCGTTTAGCGTGTCATACTTTACGTTGCCGCACACAAAAATACGCTTCTGCGGAAGGCCCAGGCTGGCGTAGCGGCGGGCGGCGTCTTGGTCTTGCATGCAAGCCAGGCCCACGTGGCTAAAAAGCATTTTAAAAAGAGGCAGCACATAATGATAGGCTTTTGTGCTTTTGCGGGAAATGCGGGCATTAAGCAAGATTACCGGCACGTTTTCTTTTTCGCAGGCGGCTATCATGTTGGGCCAAATTTCACGCTCTACAATAAACAGGCGGTGCGGCCGCGCCGCGCGCAAGAAACGGCGTACATTGGGGTAAAAATCCAGCGGGACCAAAAGAGCTTGGGTAATGGTGGGATTTTTTTCGGCTTCAGCTTTGCCGGCGGCGGTGCTGGTGGTAAGCAAAATGTCTTTTTTATAAAAAGCTTTTAGTTCCTTAAGCAGCCCCGCGACGGATTTTACCTCCCCCACGCTGGCGCAATGCACCCATAGCGCGCCCTGTATAATGGCGGAGGGATCTTCCAGCGCGAAGCGTTCTTTTAGCTCCTGTTTTAGGGTTTTAAGCACCCGCCGGCGCGCAGAGAACAAGAACCCCAGCAATACGCCTGCGGCGGCAAAGGGAAAGGCTAAATTGGTTAGAAACAACAGAAAATTACCCATATATTTCATTATATTAATTTTAGGCTGTGCCACCAAACCCCTGGCAGAGGCATGCAAAGGCCCACGGATTACATTTCCCGCGCCAACGTGTAGGCCATCACCTGTTTGGCGCCGGCTTGCTTTAATGCCGCGGCGCAGGCCTCCAACGTGGCTCCGGTGGTGGCCACGTCATCTATTAATAGCACCACCTTGCCTTTTACCGCTTGCGGCTGACGGCAGACAAAAGCGTCTTTCATGTTTTCCATGCGTGCTTGGCGGCCAAACCCCGTCTGGCTGGGGGTATTGCGCGTGCGGCAAAGGCTGCGTTCATCTATGGCAATGCCCGTCAAACGCCCCAATTGACGGGCCAATAAAGCCGACTGGTTATAACCCCGCTTTTTGTATTTGGACGGATAAAGCGGCACCGGCACGAGCACTTGGGCGGCATGCAACTCTTTAAAAGACGGCCAGGCCCGCCCCAGCCAAGCGCCCAAATAGGCCGCCAAATAGGTTTGATGGGCATATTTAAACGCATGCACCACCGCGCGCACCTGCGGCCCAAACACCACAGCCGAGCGAATAAAACTGCATTTATAATTGTTTGCTTTGCTGCCGCGGCAATGAAAACAATGCGCCCCGCCCTGCGGCAAGGGTTGCCCGCAGCGCCGGCAATACAGCCCCGCAGGCACAAAACGCACTTGTTGGGCGCAAGAGAGGCACAAGGCTTCTTCACAGCGAAAGGGCAAATCTTTGCCGCACGCATAGCAGGTGCGCGGCAGCAGCACATGCAGCAGCATATCCTTGGCGTACTTAAAACTGGATTGTAATATTGGCACCCAAGTTATAGGCCATGTAATCTTCTGTTTCCACATAGGCGTGTTTAAGCCATTGCACAGAGCCGGCCAGGTTTAAACGCAGGTTCTGTGAAATTTCATAATCCAAAGAAGACGTAATGTCCAGCAGATTATAGTTGTCTTTTACTTCTACGGGCGACTCCCGCGTGGTATAGGCAATGGTCGTGTTCCAAATAACGCGGTTGGTGGCATTGTACATGCGGTTGATAAAAGGCAGTTTAATACCGCGCGGCAGGTTAAAGTCCAAACGGACGTTTAAGCTGGGGGTTACTTCTTTGTGGCTTTCGCTCAGCTGGCCGCGCACCAGGCGTTTTTCGTAATTGCTGTACACCACTTTGGGGGTAAAACGCCAGTTGCCCAGATAAAAAGAGGTCTGGGCGGAGAAGTCTTCCCCGTCAATGGCTTCCAGGCTTTGGAAGGCGCGCAAATCGTCGGAGTTGGAAGTTTGCTTGTCATATACCAGCACCGTATCAAACATATTAAAAAGCAAGAAGCGCAGGTCGCCGCCGTATTTGCGCTCCAGTTGTTCTTTGCTGTCAACGGTCGTATTTTCCACCTCGGCGTAGCGCAGTTTAATGTTGGTGGAGCTGATCCAACGTCCGCCGTAGAAGAATTTTTCCACGTCGGAAATGGAAAACACCAGATCCGGCAGCGTTAAACTTTTGGACTCATATTCCGTGCCCGTTTGGTTGTTTTGCTGGATACTGTGGGTGAAGTTGTTTAAAATGGAAATGGTTTTAAGCGGGGAAAGCGCCCCGTTCAAATTATATTCCGCAAGCGGCGACCAACGTTGGGAAGAAGTAAACGTATCGCGTAAAATCAAGCTTTGCAAATTAGAATGCTTGCCCGTGCCGGAAAGGGAAGAGCGAATCCACAAATCTGCCCGGGAGTCAAACCCTTCGTCCACATAACTCCAGGAGTCTGCGTCCTGCAGTCGGTAGCTCGACGAAATGACAAAGCTTTTGAACAGTTTGCTTTTGGGCAAAATTTCGTTGCCGTTAAGCGTAAGCGACACGCCGCCGTCTGCATTGCGGTTGACGCTTTTTAACTCGCCGATGTCGTAGGCTTCTTCGTCTGCTTTGCCTTGGTTAAAAATCTTTTCCGTCAGGTTGTTGGTTTCCGTGGTGGAAATGCTATAGCTGACCGAAGGCGCCAGCCATTTGGCAATGCGCCACGTGCTGTTAAAGCCCACGTTTTGGTTCATGCCTTTGGGATAGCGGTTGGTGTCGGCCGATTCCAGCGTTTTAAATTTGGTACGTTCTTCTTTGCTTTGCGTCAGGCTGTAGTTGGGCGTAATGTTAAAATTACTGGTCGGCTCATAATTCATTTTAAAGTTCATGCGCTGGGTTTCTTCCTGCGTGTTGTAATTGCTGCTGGAAGTTAAATGCGTTTCTTTGGCATAGTCAATGGTGGTGTCGGTGTAGGAATAGCCCGCGTTTAAACTTTTTACCGCACCTTGCGAGTTGTGCGTCATGGTAACGGCATACGTCTGCGCTTTGTCTTTGCGCTGCAGCATGTTATAGTCCACTTCTTCCAACGTATATTGCAAACCGATTTGGGGCAGGTTTTCTTTAATAAAGTCCCCGCGCACATTGGCCCGCTGGCGCTCCACCGTGCCTTTATCCAAAGAGCTGACGGTGTTGTAATCTTCGGTATCTGTCACATTGGGGGTAACCGTGGTACTGCGGTTTAACGTGGCCTGCATGGGGAAGTTTTTAAATTTGTCCACGTTTAAGAAATATTCTTCTTCCGTCACTTCCTGTTCTTTGGCCACGGTAAGCGGTGTTTGAAAGGTGCCGTCCATATGTTTATATTTGGCACCCGCGCTGCCCCAGCCGTCCAAACGCACCGCGCCGTCCACTTTATAGGCGGTGCCTTCTGTGGTGACCGATTCTGCCAAGTGAATCACGTTCAGCCACACCTCGCCGGCGCTGCCGGTGCCGATATAAGCGTCGGGGTTGTCGGGGTCTGTTTCTTTTTCCACGCCGGCCACAATCATACTGACTTGTTTAAAGTTCATAATCCCGCCGGAAACGCGGCGATTGACCACGCGTACGTTGTATTCTTCTTTAGAGGCATTCTGCAGCGTATCGGCAATGCCGTCGCCGTCGCTGTCCACCATTTTTAAAGAAATTAAGCGCCATTGGGCCGTGCCGAAATCCAGCGGAACGATGACTTTGTCGTAGTTTTCGTCCGTACCGACACGCAGGAAAAATTCACTCCCGGCGTTTTGCGGCTTGCTGTACACCAAGAAGCGGAACTCTTTGTGCTGCGTAAAATCCATGGAGCTAAAGTTGCGGTTGGCATACAGGCTGTCATCATACACCTGGCGGGTATCAAACGTCAGGTTTAAGGCCTGGTCCATCACATTGGCCGTATCGTTCTGCTCTTTATATTCCGCCACGGAACCGTATAAATACTTAAACACTTCCGTACCGTCGCCATTATTAGAGGCAAATATAGGCACATAGTTGGTGTTGTCCACGTTATTGATGCCGGAGACGGACAGCTGCTCCGGCTCGATGCCTTCCTGCGGGTTCCAGGCCGTACCGGATAAAGACACATTGGCAATTTTCACCGTACCTTTATAGCGGCCCTGGGCCTTCATTTCATCGGTCAGCTTTAAGGTAATACGCAGGTGGCGCACGGCCGTCCAATTGCCTTTGGCACTGTCTGCAATATTCAGCGGGGACGTAAACGTCTGCCAGCCGTTATAGGCCAAGCTGCTGTTGGTCAGGCCTTCAATTGCCATACCGCCGTAACCGAAATGGCCTCCCACGGTATAATCTTCCGCATCGTATTTGCCGTTTTTGTTTAAGTCCTGGCTGTCTATACGGCCGTTGGGCTGACGTTCGGGATTGAACTGGTTGTTTACAAACGGGTTAAAACGCACGACGGTACCGTCCGGGTTGGTGAACCACCAGCCCTGGTCTTCGTTCGGGGCCAGCGTGGTCAGACAATTGACGTCTTCGGTCTTGGGGGCGCCGATTAGCGTTCCCCCCTCTTCCGTAGTGGTGGGGGAGCAGCTGGTCAGCATACCGTAGCCGTTTGCCACCAAATTTTCGGGGCCGACGGCCGGGTTAATGGAGTCTGAATATTCGCTGATATTACCAAAGGTAATGTCAATTTGCGGAGCGGCCGTGGTGCTGCCTTCGCCCAGCATGGTCAATTCAAAAGAGGTCTTGTCCGACAGGTCCACCCCGCTGGTGCTTAACGGATAGACGATAGAAATTTCGTCATGGTCCTGCAGGGAAGAACCGTCCGGAGCCTTTTTGGTCATAATGTCGGTAAAGTCGTAATTAATGACCAACACCTGTTGTTTTTCGTTATAGGTGCCCACGGCATTGGGGTTAATTTCCAGCATGGGCAATTCCTGCGTATCCCACGCCACGGAATCAATAAAAGCC
Organism: uncultured Elusimicrobiales bacterium; assembly: GCA_944322775.1. Lineage (GTDB taxonomy): Bacteria > Elusimicrobiota > Elusimicrobia > Elusimicrobiales > Elusimicrobiaceae > Avelusimicrobium. The sequence continues at coordinate 15,353 of CALUQA010000172.1, read as the reverse complement.
GGTTTGCCGTTGGGGTTGGCGGCAATTGTCCAGTCGTAGAAAATATTGCTGCCTGCGGTTTGAATGGTAGCCTCGTTCATGCTGTCCACCATGGCATAGCCAAAGGCATTTTCGTTCTTAACGCTGTGGGCCACTTCCGCACCGAAATCTACCGACAAATTATCCGCTACGTTTAAATCTTTGGCATTAATGTCGGCCCCGTACACCAACAAATCCTGCGCGTAATTGCCCACCTGCGGCACCGTGTCGGGCTGGTCCCAACCCTCCTTTAAAGCGGTGGCGCCCAGTTTAATTTTGTCAAAAAGTTTATAATCAAGGCGGCCGCCAATTAAAGAATTGTTGGAACTGGAACCGCCGGTTGTATCGTAGGTAATGTCTATGACGGAATTTTCCGTAATTCTTTCTCCGTCGTAAATCGTCAAATAGCCCGACGTGTAATCAATGTAATAATCGTTATTGCGCTGCAGCTGTGCGCCGTTTAAACGCACGGACTCGGACTCCACCACGATACCCGCTTCCACAAAATACGTTTTAACCGTAGACGTATATTCCACCTGGAACGTACGGTTTTTGGAAGATACGGGGGTGGCGTTGTACAAACCCAAATCGTCGGTCATGCGGCTTTGCAGTTCAAAAACACCTTTGTCAAAATCCACATCAATGGTGTTGGGATACACCTGTTGGGGGTTGGCGTTATAGCCCACTTCCTGTCCGTTGGCGTCAAGCAGGTTAAGCAAGAAGTTACCTTTGCCGTTGTCGCGCGTGATCTGCTGGGCGCCGATATTGTAAAAAGTTTTCATTTCCAGCTGATAGCCGATTTCAGCAGAAGAATAAATATATTTTTCGTTGGCGGTTTTGATGACATAGGGCTGGTTTTGATTGTCACTAAGCCATTTGCCGGCGCTGTTTTGATAGTTTACCGCAATCACGCTGGCGGCCGTTTGGGCGCTGGTAAACTGGATAATGCCGCGCGTATAGTCCACCGTATAGTCCACCCCTCGCTGCAGCAGTTTAAACGTGCCCGAATGCACCACCTGCCCCGTGGCATAATCGCGCGCCTGAAGGGAAACGGGCACATAGTCACCCGTGGTGGTGTTGGTGTCTACATACACTTCTTCGCTGGCGGTGGCAATGCTGCCCATATCCAGCGACCAGCTGTTACCCGGCAACCCTGCAATGTTGGTGCCGAAGGTCAAATCATAATACGTGCGGCGTACATAGTCCGTGTCTTTAAGGGTGACGATTTCAAACACGCTGCTGCCCACAAATTGCTTTTGTTTGCTGGAACCTTTTGTCTGGCTGCCGATAATGTTGAGGTCCAAGTTTTTATGCTGCAAATGCACCTTGGCACCGAAAAGTTGCTTTTCGTAAGCGATAAACTCCGTCTGCGGCAAGGAAAGGTTAATGTCGCCAAACTCTGCCGACTGCACCAGCTCCCCGGGTTTGCCGCGGTAGGCTACGGAGAGGGTTTTTTCTTCCTCGCGTTTATCGTCATAGTCGATATCCACAAAAATGCGGTCCAAAATTTTACCCTGCATTTTCAGCTGCATTTCCTGCTGCATTTCAAAATTGCGCACATTGCGGTCTTCTATATTGTTATTGGCATCTTGCGTATAGCGCTTGGCATCCAGCTTAAAACCGATAACATAACGCCCCGTTAAAGCTACGTTGGTGCCGTACAAAGGCAAAGAAAGGGTGGGATTAAGCAACGTTAAATCCGGGATAGGCTCGGGCTCTTTATCCAAGGAGTAGTCCCCCTCCACGGCCGTGACCGCCTGGCGCCAAAACTCGTTGGTATATTTAAGCAACTGGGCGTCATCGGGGGCGTCTTCTATAATCAGTTCCTGCTCGGCCTGGGCTTTGCGATCATCTTCAAACAAGTCGTACTTGTCCCTGTCCACCAGCTGATAAGGCAGCGTTTCGGCCTGCAGATAGGGACCGAAAAGCAACTGGGGGATTAAAAAAAGGCACAAAACCAGCCGTGCGGTTTTCATAGGATGATAAAAAACCTCATGTTCTCATTGTATAATATCTCACGTCAAAAATCAGACGGATTTATCCGCCCCTGCGCGCGCACCAAAAACGGGGTTAAAAACGAAATATTTTTTCGGCCTTTGCGCCGCTGGAACATTGGCCTTCACGTACCGCCGCAACTTTGCGCTTACGAACGCGCGCGCAATTTGTTAGAATAGAAATAATCATGAAAATCAGCAAACCTTCTATTTTTACGCGTTATATTGCCAAAAGCCTGCTGACGTTTTTTGCAGGTGTGGTGGGCATTTTGATGTTTGTCATTTTCATGAACCAGTTTATCCGCATCATGGACATGGCCATGACCTACGGCACCAGCTGGGCGTGGATTGCCTCTTCGCTTTTAAACGTCATGCCTGACGTGTTTACCATGGCGGCCCCCATGGCCTTTCAGATTGCCATTTTGCTGACCCTTACAAACATGAGCGAACACGGCGAATTGATTGCCCTGCGCGCGGCCGGGTTTTCTTTTAAAGAAATTGTCCGTCCGTTGTTTTTCTGTGCCTTGGGGCTTTTTATCTTGCTGTTTTTTATGTCCAACTGGGTAACCCCTCGCAGCTATAAACGCCTTATTGACCGCCGCCAGGAAGCGCGCCAAAAAATCACCAAAGTTACCTTAGAGCCAAAAACCTTCTTAAACCTGGGCGAATGGGACCTGTATTTGGAAGAGTTGGACGAAGACACCGATGAGGCCAAGCTTATCCACCTTATCCGCAAACAAGACGAAGGCGCCTTGAGCACCAAGGTCAATGCCACCTCAGGCAAAATTATCCTTACCGACCGCGCCATCGGCCTGCAACTGCAGGACGGGCAAATGCAGCGCATTGACGCCAAAGACCCCACCGCCATCGTAGCCGCCAATTTTGACAATTATACCATGAGCATTTCCCTTACCAAAGAATACCAACGCAAACAGCGCGTGGGCGAGCTGACCAGCACCAAAATTTTGCGTCTGCTGCGCCAGGGCGGCCTGTCGCCGGAAGAAAAAGCCGAATACCGCACCGAAGTAAGCCTGCGCAATATGATGGCTTTTGCGCCGCTTATTTTACTTTTTGTCAGCTGTCCGCTGGGGTTTTCTTTTGGCAAACGCAGCAACAAAGGCTGGGGCATGCTCTTTAGCGTAATTATTATTTTTACGTTTTACTTGCTTATGACGCTGGGGCTTAGCCTGGGCAAAAAGTACGGCTTTTTGTCTTACCCCGGGCCGTGGCTGCCCATTTTTGTCGGTGCCGCTGCCGGCTGGTATTTGTGGAAAAAGAGGTTAAACATTTAATGAGCCGCATTTTTCGTTATATTGCCAAAAAATTTTGGGGCCCTTTCTTTTTTGCCATGGGGGTTTTTGCCGCGCTGGTGGTTCTGGGTGATACGTTTGAAAAGCTAAAAACCCTCAGCAACGGCTATTCCACCCTGGGGGCCGTGTTAAGCTATTCTCTGCTTACTTTTCCCATGTGGCTGGCCACCATTATGCCGGTGGCTTGCTTGCTGGGGGCCATTTCCGTCATTTCCGAAATGGTGGCCAGCGGGGAATGGACCGCCTGCGTGGCCAGCGGGTTTTCCCCTCGGCAGCTTTTTAAACCGGTTGTTATGTGCATTATTTTGGTGGCCGTACTAACCATGGCACTGCAAGAGTTTGTCGTCCCGCCACTCAACATGAAAGCAGAAGTGCTTTATTACACCAAAATCAGCCCCGAAGACAATTTTAACATCAATGCCGAAACCGACGTGGCCATGAAAGTATCCGACAATCAAATGCTTTATGCCAAAAGCGTAGATTTGGGCCAAGGCCTTATGGAAGGAGTAACGCTGGACACGTACGACAATTTATGGAACATCGCCTCTCAATTTGTGGCCAAACGCATGCTATGGGACGAAACAAACCGCCGCTGGGTGTTTGAAAAAGGCACCTATCGCACCTTTGTGGACGAGCTGGATACGGAAGACGAACATTTTGACTATAAAGTCAGCCCTGTGGAAATGCAGCCAAAGGATATGTCCATCAACCGCACGGAAAACAAACTTTTAAGCATACGCGGGCTGACAAAACGTATCAATTTCTTCAAGCAAACGGGGCTGGCTTCTTACTCGGCCGAAACGGAAAGACAAGCCAAACTGGCCACGCCGTTTGTCACGCTGATTATGTGTCTTTTGGGCATGCCTTTTGCCATCAGTTTAAAACGCAAAAGCAAAATCTTAAACATCATCGCTTCCATGGTCATTGCCTTTACGTTTTGGTGGCTTATCAGCATGATTACCTCCATCGGGGAAAACGGCTACATCAACCCCTATCTTGCCGGCTGGGGCCCCGTGATACTATTTGGGGCTGTGGTATTTTTTGAGTTTAAATGGCTTAAACTGTAAACAAAAACCCCGGCCGAAGCCGGGGTTTTATTTTGCTTTTTATTTTCCTGTCAATGTTTTCACCGCCGCATGATACAAAGCGTATAAGTTTTGGAAAATGGGCTTTTCGCCAAAGTGTGGCTCCCACTTTAAGCGGAAGAGTTCATCGCTTATCACAAAAGCCGCCGCGGCCTTTACTTTCTTTTGCGCGCAAATGGCAAAAAAGGCGGAGGCTTCCATTTCCACCGTCAAAATATTTTTCTTTTGATAATGGGCCACTTCCTGTGCCGTTTCGCGGAAGATAGCGTCCGTGGTCCACGTCGGCCCGGTGTGATGATACATATTGTTCTTCTGCATGACGCCGGCCAATTTTTTGCTAAGCGCGGCAGAGGGGTGCAAAAACTCCTGCGGCACATAATGGGCCGAAATACCCTCATCGGCCAAGGCGCCGTCGCACAGCACCACATCGGCGGCCAGCACTTCCGGCTGTAAAGAGCCCGCCAGCCCGATAAGCACAAATTCCTTCACGCCCAAAGCAATCAGCACTTCAAGCGCCATGGCCATGGCCGGGGCACCCACGCCAAAACCCGTTACATAACAAAAGCCTTTTTGCTCTTCTACATAAATGTCAGCCTCGCAGTTATAATGCTTAAATTTGCCTTGGCTTAAGGCATATTTGGTCAAAGAAGAAAGCGGGCAGACAACAGCTTTCTTGGGCAGTTTCAAATCACAATGCAAATGCTTTAAATACGTTTTGGCGCCGGAAAGTTCTTTCAGCCCGGCTTTGCGTTTTTTAGGAAAAAGAAGTGTCATGTATATAGTCCTGTAATTAAGATATATATACTATACAAAAAACGTCGCGCAAGGCGCGCGTCCTAAGCGGGCCAAACCGGCCGCGACACAAAAAACTTTACAACCCGCGCACGAGGTGTTATCATATAAAAAGAACCTAAAAAAGCGGGTGTTTTATGTTGACCAAATATATTATTCAGGACCGCAAACTTTGCACTACAGACGAACAAAAAGCGCAGGTTTACGTATTCACCAATCCGACGGTGGAAGAACAGCGCACCTTAGTAAGCAATTTTCAAATTGACGAACACACATTGGCTTCCGCCCTGGACCCTGATGAGTTGCCACGCTTGGAGTTTGAACCCGAACACATTGTCATGATTTACAAACGCCCCAAAAATTATTCCGGCAAAGACCAGCTGGAGTTTAAGGTGGCCTCTGTGGGCACGTTTTTGTTTGAAGACAAACTGGTCATCGTTTTGGCCGAAGATATACCGCTTTTTGTGGGCAAGCGCTTTCAGCAGGTGCTGTCCATTAAAAACGTTTTTTTAAAACTGGTTTACAATGCCATTTCCCACTATATTGAACACCTGCGCATCATTCACCTGATATCGGAAGAAATTGAAGACAAGATGAATGAATCCATGGACAACACCTATCTGCTTAATTTGTTCAGCCTGGAAAAAAGCTTGGTGTATTATGCCGAAGCCATTGCCGCCAACGGTTTTGTGTTTGAAAAAATGCGCAACCTTTCCGCACGCATCGGCTTTGACGACAACGACGACGAAATGCTCGACGATATCATCGTGGAAAACCTGCAGTGCAAAACCCAGGCGGACATTTACTCCAACATTTTGGCCCAGATGCTCGGCGCGCGCGCCAGCATTGTAAGCAACAACTTAAACCTGCTGATTAAAAAACTAAACATTATCACCATTTCCCTCATGGTGCCCACGCTGATTGCCAGTGTGTACGGTATGAACGTGGCCTTGCCTATGGAACACCACCCCGACGCGTTTTGGATGCTTTTGGGGCTGGGGCTTATTTCCGTGTGGCTGGTCATGATATACTGGCGGCACAAAAACTGGTAACGCTTTATACGCATAAACCAAAGTCTTTTATTCTTTTAAACTCCTTTACGCAATAACCGTTGGCCCGCAACGGAATTTGCCGCGTAAACGTAGCAGGTATAATTGGCATAGCGCGAAAAAAGCATGCGCTAAATCTCCCCCGTTTGGCCCCTAAACGCCTGCACCTAGTCGCACTCTTGCCGACGGTCTGCACGGCCGGGCTTTCCGCGCCGTGCGGCGGGGATAGTGCCATAAAAAAAGCCGCCTAAAAGGCGGCCTTTTTAATAGTGGGTTTTTTCCAGTTCTTCTTCCGGCAAGGGCTGTATGGCATTTAAGCGGGACCAAAACTCGTCAATGCTCTGGATACGTTCCCGCGGGTCTTCGCGCAAGGCGTCTTCCAGCAGTTTGTCCACCTCTTTGGGAATGCCCGGCGCCAAGCGGGAAGGAGGATACACTTTTTTGGTGGCGATATCAAAGCCTTTCACGCTCCAGGGCACTTGGCCCACCAAGGCTTCATACAAGCACAAAGCCAGGGAATACACGTCGGACTGTTTGCGCATAAAGCCTTTTTGCTGTTCAGGCGCCATATAGGCCGGCGTGCCGGCCACGGTGCGGGCGCCGGTGTCGCCTTCCATGCATTTTTTGGCGACGCCGAAATCCATCACTTTGGCGGTGCCGTCTTCTTTAATCATAATGTTGCCGGGCTTTAAATCGCAATGGATAATATCCTGCGAGTGTGCATAATGCAAACCGCGGCACACATAGTCAAAAATGCGTTTGGCTTCCGAAAACGGAATGCGCCCGTCAATATCCAGGCGGGTTTCCAGCGTTTGACCGTCCACATATTCAAACACCAAATACAGGCTGCTTTCCGACTCGATAACCGTATAAATTTCCACAATGCAGGGGTGGCGCAGCAAGGCCACCATGCGTGCTTCGGCCAAGAACTGTTCGCGCACATAGGCGCTGCGCACCAGCTCGGGGCGCACGCGTTTAATGGCCACTTTGCGCTTGAGCACTTTGTCATAGGCTTCATACACTTTACCCATGCCGCCTTCGCCTATTTGACGCAAAAAGTCGTATTGTTCTTTTACTTCCACCTCTTTGCGGTTAAAGGCTGTTTTGGGGCCACGGCGGAAAACATCTTCATAGCGCAAATACACAAAAATGGCAATGGCCAAAATGATAGCCAAAAAGTACACAACCAGCCACGTCGGCGTAGAGCCGTGCCGCTGTGAAGCAGGGGCCGTGGCTTTGGCGCGGGTTTTTTCGTCCAGTTCGCGTTTTACTTTTAAAGCCAGCTGAGATTTGGGCGCCAAGCGCAAGGCTTTGTCTATATCAATGCGGCAGCGGTCATAATCGTTTTTCTGCAAATAGGCCTGCGCGCGCAGAATGTAGGCGCGGGCATCTTGCGGGGCCACGGCAATAGCTTCCCCGGCGGAATAAATCACGTCGTCATATTGCTGCAAGCCGTCATAGGCAATGGCCAAAAGCAAATAGAAGCGCTGGTCCAAAAAGTTTTGGGAAGCCAAATCGTTAATGCGTCTAATCGTGCCGGCAAAGTCTTTGTTTTTAAGCCGGGCATTTAAATTGGCGATTTCCGCGTCGCGGGCTTGCTGGTCAAAAATCAACGGGCGCGCGGCACTGGTGCTTTCGGAAAACGTGCCGCCCACAATCAGCGGCGCACCGCTCTGCGCAGGCGCGGCAAACACAGCCGTCCCCGTAAGCAATAAAAGTAAGGAAAGCAAAAACCTTCTAAACATATTCATATTCTAGCACAATATAACCCAAATTTGTCAGTTCAGCCCGCCTAAACGCCGGCGCCTTGGCGGCAAAGACAAAAGCCCCCGCAATTACTATAATAAATATATGAACACGCGTCCAATAGGGGTTTTTGACTCCGGCCTTGGCGGGCTGACCATTTTAAAAACGCTTTCCAAAGCCCTGCCCAAAGAAAAATTGATTTATTTTGGCGATACGGTCAACGTGCCTTACGGTTCCAAATCCAAGGCAGCCGTCACCCGCTTTGCCCTAGACATTGCCCGCTTTATGGAAAAGCAGGGCGTCAAGCTGATCGTGGTGGCCTGCAACACGGCGTCCGCCCTGGCATTGGCCGAACTGCAAAAGAAAATTTCCGTCCCCGTTATCGGCGTTATTTTACCCGGCGCCATGAAGGCCGCCCAATGCACCAAAAACGGCAAAGTGGCCATCATCGCCACCGAAGCCACCGTGCAAAGCAAGGCCTACCCCAAGGCACTCAAACGCCTGGACAAACGCATACGCACCTATCAACGCGCATGCCCCGTTTTTGTGCCGCTGATTGAAGAAGGCTGGATACACAAAACCGCGGGAAAATATATCATTGCCGACTATCTGGACGGCGTGGCCAAAAGCGGGGCCGACACCGTCATTTTGGGCTGTACGCATTACCCCGTCATCAAAAAACTGATTGCCGCCAAGCTGGGCAAAAACGTCAAACTGGTAGACTCGGCCGAAGTGCTGGCGCAGGAAGTTAAAACCCGCCTGACGCAAACCGACCAATTAAACCCCTCCGGCCGCGGCAGCATGAAGATTTACGCCAGCGACGCACCCGCCCGCTTTAAACGCTTGGCCAAAAACATTTTGGGGCGCGAACTTAAACGCGTGTACCTTAAAAAATTAAACTAATGAAAATCATTTCCGACCCTCGTTTGCTTTCTTTAGGCGTTGTGCACGGCACCACGCTGCGCAGTGCCGGCAATATGCGCCTGGCGCAAAACACCCATGCTTTGTTTGAGCAATTGGGCATACCGGAAGAAAACATCTTGCGCTTTAAACAAATCCATTCCGACAAACTGGTCTGCGTGTCTTCCCTAGCGCAAATGCGCCAAATTCAAAACGGCCCGCTGCCGCAAGCCGACGGCTGGATAATCCGCGGCGGCGGTATGGGTGCGGCCATTTTGACGGCCGACTGCGTGCCGCTGATTGTGTGGGACGAAAAAGCCGAAGTCATCGGCCTTTCCCATTGCGGGTGGCGCGGGGTGGCGGCCAAGCTGCCGCAAAAAACGGCGCAAGCCGTTTTGCAAAACGGCGGCAAAGGGCGTTTAAGCGCCTGGGCCGGGCCGCATATACAAAGCTGCTGTTTTGAAGTGCAGCAGGACGTAGCCGACCAATTCCCCGGCTGCGTGCTGCATAAAAACGGCAAAATGTATGTGGATTTAAACCAAGAAATTACCCGGCAGCTTACCGCCGCCGGGCTGAAAAAAGAAGATATCAGACTGCCTTATTACTGCACCTGCGGAGACAAAGAAAAATTTTTCTCTTACCGCAGGGATCACACCAAAGACGCACTGCTTACGTTTGTCTACCGCCCTTAAGCCTGCGGCCCTTGCTCGGGCTGCGGGCGCTGTTCTGCCGCTGCGACGGGCGCCGCGGCCGCGGGGACCTCTTCTGCATGGCGGGAAAAGAACGTTTTGCCTATCCAGCGCAGGCCGCCTTTCTCTATGCGGAAGGACATTAAGCTGGAAAGGATTACGCTAAAGAAAATGACGGAATAAATAATATCCGGAATCACCTTGCCGTTTCCGTCCAGTTGCTGGGCAATCATCGCAGCCAACACGGCGCTGACCAGCCCGTTGGGGCACATGGCCAGCATGACGGAACAGTCGCTGCGGGTGGTGCTTTTGCCCACGCACCAGTTGACGCACGGCGTGCGCACCAGCAGTTTGACCAAAGCAAAGAACAGCCCCAGCAGCACCAAGTGGATTTCCCCAATGTGCATGGAAATACCCATATACACAAAGAACAGCGTTTTAAAAATAAACTCCACTTCTTCAAAAAAGCCTTTTTCCCCTTTGTTAAAAGGAATGGTGTTAAAGTTCCATTTTTTAAGCCACAGGCGTTTAATCAAGCGTATATTGCCGGCCACCACGCCAAAAGCCAAGGTGGCAATGGCGCCGTCCCCGCCCACCAGTTCGCTGACGCTGTAAACAAGCAGCACAAAAGCAAAGGTTAAAGACACGGCATTTTCAAGCCCGCGCACGCGGTTTAAAATACGCATCCAAAAAAGCCCGGCCACAATGCTTAAAAGCAACCCAAGCCCAAACGAACGCAAGATATCCAACCCCACGCCCTGGGCCGAAAGTTTGCCCCCCTGCACGGCCACGCCCATCAGGGCCAAGGCCACCACAATGGAGTAAACCCCCGTCACATTGGCTTCCAAAAACAGAATGGTTTTTGTTTTGCCGGCTATGTTTAACTTATCCAAAAGCGGCGTAATGACGGCGGTGGAATTGTCCGCCACGATAGAGCCGATGATAAGCGCGTAAATTTGCGGTATGCCCAGCACCAAATGCACCAGCCCCGCAATAACCAGCAGAATAAGCCCAAAGGCCACCGTGGTCAGCAAAAACCCTGACCCCATGGCCCCGCGCAAGGAAAGAATTTTAAATTCAATGCCGCTTTGAAACAGCACCACAATTAAGGCCAGCGTGGTAAATATTTGCCCGGCCTGGCCAAACATTTCAGGCTTTACAATGCCGGTAATCGGGCCCATAATCATGCCCAAAATCATCAGCGGCAGCACATCGGGCAGACGCGTTTTTTCAAATAAAGAAGAAAACACCTGCCCCAAAAACAATACAACACCTATAAATAATATAGCCGAAGTCATATACTTTATTATATAAAATACGTTTTTGCCGCCGCCCCTCTTGCTAAAAAGACGGATATTTCGTTTAATAGGAAAATATGGAACACAAAGCGAAAATCTTACTGGCAGACGACAGTGCCTCCATTCGTATGTTGGTTTCCGAAATTTTGACCGACGCCGGCTTTACCGTCGTGACCGCAGAAGACGGACAGGACGCGCTGGACAAAATTTATAAAGAAAACCCCGATTTGTTAATCCTGGACTATGAAATGCCCCGCAAAACGGGCTTTGAAGTGGTGCAGGACGTGCGCAGCCACACCGGCTATTTGCACACCCCGATTATTATTTTTACGGCCGTGACCGACAAACACACCAAGCTGGAAGGCCTGGGGCTGGACATTGACGACTATTTGACCAAACCAGCCGACGCTGATGAAGTGGTGGCCCGCGTGAAGCTGCTGCTTAAACGCAACAAACAAAAAATGGACTGCAATCCCCTCACCCGCCTGCCGGGCAACCCCTCCATTCAGGCCCGCATTGAGCAGGAAATTGCTTCCGGCCGCAAGTTTGCCGTTTTGTACTGTGACTTGAACAATTTTAAATCTTATAACGACAAATACGGCTTTGGCGCCGGCGACAAAGTGCTTTTGGCCACCGCCAAGCTGATTGTGGACAGTGCCCAGCAGGACCCGCACTCGTTTGTGGGGCACGTGGGCGGAGATGACTTTATTGTGGTGTGCGCGTTGGACAAGGCAGAACCCATTGCCCAGCAGATTGTGGCGGGCATGAACCGCATGGGCCCGTCTTTTTATAACGATACGGACCGCGCACAAGGCTACATGGTGTCGGTCAACCGCAAAGGCGAAACCGAAAAATTCGGCTTTCTTTCCATTGGCATTGGCATTGTGCACAACTCCCTTAAAGAGCTGACTTCTTTTGCCCAGGTAAGCAACATCGGCAGCGAGCTCAAATGCCTGGCAAAAAAACACCAGGACAGTTACTACGCCATAGACCGCAGAAGCTGATTTAAAAAGCCCCGTTTTTAAACGGGGCTTTTTTAGGTTTAGTTATACGCCAAAATATTTTCGTCCTTCTTCTATTATTTTTTGCAGGTGCTCCTGGCTGATGAACGTTTCGGCATAGAACTTTAAAATATTTTCCGTGCCGGAAGGCCGCACCAAAAACCACGAGCTTTGCAAATATACTTTGATACCGTCCGTGTCGCGCACGTTTAACACTTTTTCCCCGGCAACGACGGTTAAATCTTTTAAGTCTTCTTTCTTAAAAGACTGCACTTTCTTTTTCAGCGCTTCATCTGTCGGTACGTCCACGCGGGTATAATAGGGCTTGCCGTATTTTTGCGTAAGGTTATCGTACAGTTTGGCAATATCGCCGCATTTGGAAGCAATTTCCAGCAGCAGGCACACAGCCAAAATGCCGTCTTTTTCCGGCGTCCAGCCGCTCATGCTCATGCCGGCGCTTTCTTCCCCGGCCAAGATATAGCGGCCCTTTACAATGCCGTCCACAAAATATTTAAACCCGACGTTCACCTCGTCAATGCCGTAACCGGCGTCTTGCGCAATGCGGTCCAGCAGGGCTGTGGTGCCCAAGGTACGCCCGATAAGCATGCCTTCCTGCGGGTGGCGGGTTTTAATCAAATAGTTTGCCACAACGCACAAAGCATGGTTGGGCGGAATGAGCCCCCCTTCTTTGGTGGCACAGCCAAAGCGGTCGGCGTCGGGGTCGCTGGCGCCGGCAAAATCATACTCGCCGTTTTTCACCAAATCAATCAGCGGCTTCATGGGATAGACAGACGAAGGATCCATGCGGATTTTGCCGTCGTGGTCAATGGGAATAAAATAAAAAGTAGGGTCCAACGTTTCGTTGACAATGTGCATATTGTCCAAACCGTACTTTTCTTTAATGGCACGGTAAAAAGGCAAGCTGCTGCCGCCCAACGGGTGAATGGCGGCTTTTAAGCCGGCCTTTTTGATAGCGGCAAAATCCACCATGCGCCCCAAAGCGCTTACGTAAGGCGTAATTAAATCGGCCGTTTTAACCAAGCCTTTTTGGCGGGCTTCCGCAAGCGGCAGACGCTTAATTTGCGCGGGATTTTTTAAATATTCGTTGGCATATTTTTCAATGCGGCCGGTCAGCTCGCTTCCGGCGGGGCCGCCATGAGAAGGATTGTATTTCAGCCCCATATCCTGCGGCGGGTTGTGGCTGGCAGTGCCGTTTAAGCAGGCGCTGGCACGGCCGTTAATAATTTCAAAAGAAAACACCGGCGTTGGCAGCGGCATATCCGGCAAAATAACGCTTAAGCCGTTGCCGGCCAGCACTTCCGCACACAGCTGCGCCACCGTTTGGGACATCAAACGCGTATCCCCCCCGCACAAAACCGGACCTTTGACGCCGTCTTCCAAATGAATGCGCGCCACCGCTTGGGCAATAGCCAGCGCATGCGCGGCGGCAAAGCCGCGCCCCAGCTGGCCGCGGTGACCCGAAGTGCCAAATTTAACCGGGGCAATTTCCCCGTCGGGCTGCCAAAATAAGGCGCGTAGTTTTTCCACATCAATGCGTTGTTTGGTTAAAGTTCCTGCCAGCGGACTGACCATAAAGTTCCCCTCTCTTATATAAAATGAGCCCGGCGTTCTTGCGCGGCGCGTTCTCTTTTTCTATGATATGACATGTAATTAAATTTATCAACAAGGACTTGCTATGAAAAAACTTATCACTGCCGTATTATTCACTTTAGTCTTTGCTTTGCCCGCCAGCGCCAGCATGAACAGCGATTTTGCCGATCACTTTTCCGTAGGCGGCTTGGCCGATTACAACCGCGATATTTCCACTATGATTGGCCTGGCCGACTTCCACACCGGCAAAGGGGTCACCTTCCCGGGGTTTGACATTGGCGCTTCCGTTTCCGCCGTCAAAACCTCTTCCGACAATTTTTCTTCCGAAGATTATTTTTACGCGCCTTTTATTACCGCCGAAACGCAGCTGCCCATTTTGGGCATGGGCATTGCCCTGCGCGGCACGCAATATGACGGGTTTAAATCCTTGGGCGGCGGCCTGAAATGGCACGGCTCTTTGGCTTTAATCAATTTGTCCGCCGCGGCTTTTTATGACCGCTACGGCACCGACTATTATGACGGCGACCACTATTCCGTGTCCGCCTCCGCTTCCGTCAACGTGTTGTTTTTGACCCCGTATGTGGGCATTGGCTATGACTACAGCGAACTGACCACCAAAGACCTGGGCGCTTTTTCCGGCGAAAAAGCCGACGACGGCGTGGTGCGCTATACGGCCGGCGTCAACTTTCACCCGCTGCCGCTGTTTTACGTCTACGGTGCCTATACTTATACCAAATACAGCCATGGCTTTCAGGGCGGTATTGGGCTGAACTTTTAAGGTAAAACATGGACTATAAAAAAGAACTGGCCGCTTATTTTAAAGAAAACTGCCTCTTTGACGAGCCCATGAGCCGCCACACCACCTATCGCACGGGCGGGCCGGCGCAGGTTTACGTTTATCCCGCCAGCAGCGAGGACTGGAGCTTTGTGCTTAAACTGGCCCGCACGGAAAATATCCCGCTGCACATTATTGGCTTTGGTTCCAACATTTTAGTGGGAGGCAAAGGGATAGGCGGCATTGTTTGCTCCACCAAACACATGAACCAAACCGCCGTAAAAGGCAACCGCATTACCGCACAGGCCGGCGCCGCGCTGGACAAAGTGTGTGAAATTTCCGTTGAAGCGGGCTTGGCCGGCATGGAAAAACTTTCCGGCATACCGGGCAGTGTGGGCGGCGCGGTGTATATGAATGCCGGCGCTTTTGGGCAGGAAACGTTTGACTGCCTGGAATATGTGGAAGTGATTGATTTTGAAGGCAAACCCGCCATGCTGCTTAAAAAGGATTTGCCCCATTCTTACCGCCATGTGGAAGGCATAGAAGACTACATTGTGCTTAGCGCGGGGTTTATGCTGGAAAGCAAAGATTTTGCTTCTTTGACCGAAACCCGCAACTCCATTTTGCATAAACGTATAGAAAAGCAACCGCTGGATTTCCCTTCCGCCGGCAGTGTTTTTAAACGCCCGGTGGGCGATTATGCTTCGCGCCTGATTGACGAAGCCGGCCTGAGGGGGCTGAGCATCGGCGGGGCCAAAGTGTCTGAAAAGCACGCGGGGTTTATTATCAATTTCAACCACGCCACGCCCGAAGACATCAAAGACCTTATGGCCGAAGTGCGCCGCCAAGTAAAAGAAAAAAGCGGCATAGAGCTGGAACTGGAACAAATTTTGTGGGGCGATTTTGCCAGATAAGCGTTATTTTTTAAGGTATTTTTAAAAAAAATTGACGCACCCCCCGCAATTAAGCTAAAATATAGGTACGAAAGAATTTAAGTCGTTGGAGTCGTGGTGTAGCCTGGTCTAACACGCTGCCCTGTCAAGGCAGAGACCGCGGGTTCGAATCCCGTCGACTCCGCCATTTAA
>CALUQA010000171.1 GCA_944322775.1 uncultured Elusimicrobiales bacterium | reverse complement strand
TGGTCGTAAGAGCGCAGTTTAATGCGGATTCTTTCCTGGCTGAGAATTCTAGCCTTTTTTTCAGTTTTTTCTGCCATTTTTGGTTCCTTAGAACTACTTGTAAATAAAAAATTATCGGCAGTAAACCCCACACTGGCTCATCGTTCTCCGACGAGCCTGGCGGGTTTTGCCACCTAAAGTCTGATACGTATAAATATTATACTATATTCAGACGGGTTGCGCCAGGTTTTTTACTTTGGTTTTCACCATACCGGTTCAAAAACACGCGGCGCTAATTTTTGCTTAGATATATTGTACAATAATCCTTATTGTATTGCAAAGCGGGTTTATATGGATTTTAAACCGATTTTACTTAAAAAGGCCGCCAAAGTGCGCAAGAGGACCTATTATGCTTATTTAGGCATATTGGCTTTTTCCTTCTTTGTTGCCTTTTTGCTATTGGAGGGCGACTACTGGCCGGCCTATTCCACCTTTTGCAAAGTGGGCTTAGCCATGAGCGAAGCCATCATTCTTTCCGCTTTTTTGCTGGCACAGTATGATTTTAAAATTAAGCCGGAACAATCAACCGATGAAATAAACTTGGCCAAAATTAGAAACGGGGCTTTCTTGCTAGTTTGGGAATGGATACTTTTATGTTGCGTTTTACTGTGGCCCTCTTTCTTTTTCTTGTTTCCGCTTTTTATGTTCATAGTGTATGCCTGTTGCATTCACTCAGTACATTTTTATTTTAATGCAGTGCAGCACCCCACCGCCCCAAAAAGTATTTTATTGGCTTCGCCGGTAGAGCAGCCTTTTCGTTCCCTCTCCGGAATATTCTATCTGGGATGTTTTTGGCTTTTTTTATCGCTCATTGTACTGACTGTCGCTCTTCTTTCCCTTGGCATAGATTCTTCTTTTTTGCTGCTGGCGCTATTTTTATTCCTTTTGGCTATTTTAGTTATTGTACCAACGGCAGCAACCAGGCTGGGGCATATACAAGAATACAAAGAATGGCTTTGGCTAGTTATGGATTGTTTAACAAAAGTCCGGGGAAAAGGAATCTTAAAAGCCCAGTTTCCGTTGTTTGTATGGTGTATGTCCAATCCAGGGAACACCAATCCCCCGCTGGACCTTTTAATGAAAGCAGACGAAAATTTTCTCTCGCAAAACTTTTCCTTAGATGACGCGCACTCGCCTGACTCTTGGGCAGAAAGGCAATAGCGCGTATGTTCTGACACGTGCTCAGTTCATCACATTTTAATCTCTACGCTGCAAAACACAAAAAACCCGGCTTCTAAAAGAGGCCGGGATTGATATATACAAAAAGACTATCTGCCAGAATAACTATTGTCCTTAATCATGCTTTCGGACTGACAGAATAAACAACGGAACCAACAAAGCAGGTCTTTTTATCTTAAAAGAAAACCAGCCTCTTACAGAGGCTGGTTTAAAGCAGACTTAAGGTTTTGTTTTAATTTGGTTTTAACTTCCTGCATTTCTTTTTCAGCATCAGCCGATTTGGGTTCCCAACTTAAATCCAGAATATAATCGTTCAACCGTTCCAGAGACTCATCCCAGGGAAAATTTCCCTGCACGCTTTCCGCAGGAATAATTTCTTTCAGTTTCGTGCCAGGTTTAATTTTCAAGTAATAGGGTGCTT
Source organism: uncultured Elusimicrobiales bacterium (assembly GCA_944322775.1). Classification (GTDB taxonomy): domain Bacteria; phylum Elusimicrobiota; class Elusimicrobia; order Elusimicrobiales; family Elusimicrobiaceae; genus Avelusimicrobium. Next base: position 1,584 of record CALUQA010000171.1, on the reverse strand, counting down.
GCGTAACAGCAGAATAGGTGTCATAAGAACCGGGTTGCAAGACTTCTTTTTCCAAAATTTCAAAAGGAATATCCGTGTTTATGATCAACGTCGCGGTCCCCTCTTTCTTATATCGGCTATAAATGCCAAACTCAATAAAGTGAAATTGTCCTTTTAACAAATGAGTTTTCGTTGAAAACGCGGACGAATCCCGCCCGTCCCTCTCCACGCGGGCCTGATATTGCTGCGGCAGGATTTTATTCCCCGGCATGGAAAACTTCCAAGACAATGATTTAAATCCCGGTGCCGTCAGGGAAATGTTATCCGTACCTTCCGCCAGATATACATTATATCCTTTGGAGGTTTTTTCTACTCCGCAGCCCCCCAACGTAGACAATTTAAATTCAATGTTTTGAATATCCGTTTCCACAACCAGCAAGCCACACACCGCCCCATTGTCATCCATCCGCTGTTGTTGTGCAGCCAAGGGGCCCACAACCTGCAGAGGAGAGGTCTGAAATTCGTATCCAAAAACAGGAATTGTCAGAAATGCTGAAAGCAACAGAAAACCTATTTTTTTCATAATACAATGCTCCTGATATTAATATTTCTATCTGCCGAAATAACTGTCCATCGTTTTGGGTCTGCCCACGCACACGCCCTGTTGGCATTCCGCTTCAATTTGCGTATAGCACATTTCGCGGGTGCAAGCGGCATTGGCGCATTCATTATTCCAAATTTTCTGGATTTTTTCGGCCGATTTGACATTTACAGAAGCATAACCGGCGCATTCGCAGCAGCCTTTTTGCACGGCCACACAATCGGCATTGGTGGCGCAGGAACGGTCTGCTTTGGTAATAGCGGTGGTCAGTTTTTCAGGCACGGCATTGATTCCCGCCTGCTTGGGGGCAGATGCGCAAGCCGTCAAAACAGCCGCGCAAGCCAGCAATAAGAAAGTTTTTTTCATAGTTTCTCCGTTACTCAGCGAAATAAGAGCTCATGGGTTTAAGCGTGCCCGTGCAAATATTGTCTATGCAAGCCACATCAATGTCCGTATAGCACATTTGCAAGGTGCAGGGGCCGACGCCGCAAGCTTTTTCACGCTGTATATCCAACTCATTTTGAAATTTTTTATTGACGGCTTCTTGCCCGTCACACAAGCAGCAGCCCTTGGCGATAGCCACGCAGTCGGCGTCCGTTTCGCAGGCTTTGCTTTCCAACAGAGCTTGCTGATATTCAGCCACCAATTCCGCATCTTTGGTATGTATAGCCGTAGAGGCACAGCCGGAAACAATAGCCGACAAAGCGCACAAGACGGCAAAAACGGTCAGTTTCTTCATAAAATCCTCCTCTTTTGAGTATGTATATTATACTATTTCCGAAGAAAACAGACCAATTTTATTTGCATTTAAACATAAAAAAACCGCGCCCGAAAGCGCGGTTTTTTAGGCGTATTAAGAACTACTCAATAATTTTGGTTACTGCGCCGGCGCCTACCGTATGGCCACCTTCGCGGATTGCAAAGCGCAACCCTTCTTCCATAGCCACAGGCGTAATCAACTTCACTTCAATTTCGGCGTTGTCGCCCGGCATGATCATCTCTTG
>CALUQA010000170.1 GCA_944322775.1 uncultured Elusimicrobiales bacterium | reverse complement strand
AAAGCCAACCCCTTTATTATGGGTTGCTACGGCATTGGCATCAGCCGCGTGGTGGCCGCCGCCATTGAGCAAAGCCACGACGACAACGGCATTATCTGGCCCGCGCCTATCGCCCCGTTTGACGTTTCGCTTATCGCCATTGATTATGACTCTAACCCCGACGTCAAAAAAGCCGCAGACGAAATGTCCGCCAAGCTGGAAGCGGCCGCCCTTACCGTGCTGATGGACGACCGTGACGAACGCCCGGGCGTTAAGTTTAAAGACGCCGATTTAATGGGCCTGCCGCACCGCGTGGTCATCAGCAGCCGCACGGTAAAAGACGGCCAGTTTGAATATAAACGCCGCGCCGAAAAAGACGCTGTGCGCAAAGACCTGGCACAAACGGACGCGTTTATTGCAGAACTTAAAAAATAGTTTTACCCAAAACAAAAACCCCCGCCAAAAAGCGGGGGTTTTGTTTTGCTTGGATTATAAATCCATTTTATAGCACTCTCTGGACAAACGACACATGCCTTTTTGAACGCCAGGGGCTAACATTTTACATCTTGTTTCACCCCACTCCGGTTCCCGTCCGCCCGGGATACAATACAAAGCATAGTTTTCCTGATCAGGGCCGGGGTTATTAAAAGCCATAGATAATGTAACCGCCGAAGTGCGCGCCCCATTATAGTAACTAATATTTATTTCATTATTATTCCACTGGAACGTCTGTCCGTCCGGCAATTTTATCGTACTATAAGGGCCACACCAACCTTCTGCATTAATATTAGATTCTGGGCACGTAACTTCTCCTCCAGAAACGCCCTCCGCATTTAAAATTAAACGAAAATCCTGCGCCGAGCTGCCGCCTTCCATTACCACCATTCTTTTCCCCTCACGGAAAATTTTATACCACGGCAAAGCCGCCGCCACACGGCTTTTAAACACGGCCTTTTCATACTGCGGCAAAGCAACAGCCGCCAAAATGCCGATAATCAGCACCACCACCAAAAGTTCAATAAGCGTAAAGCCCTTATGAAAGATCTTGTTATTTTTCATATACAAACCCTCTGTAACAGTATTTCTTAATTTTATCAAAAAACGACCTGTCAACCGTGCGTCCATAAATTGTGAATTTTTTCCGCTGCCATAAAGGCACACCCAAAAAGCGGAAAGTTTTATATAATATATGTACCGATTTTTTGCTGGCAACAGAAGGTGGTGAAAAAGTTAATGGTTTTTGTGAAAGTCAGAGACGCTGAACACCTGGAAGAAGCAATCAAACGCTTCAAACGTGAATGCGAAAAGAACGGCATTCTCAAGGAAATCAAACGCCGCGAGACCTACATGCCGCCCAGCGTGAAGCGCAAAATCAAATCGCAAGAAGCGCAAAGACGCGCCCGCCGCACCAAACGTCGGCGCTATTAATAATAGCAGTTTTTCAGGCAATAGTCCGAGGGAAACCGAGGGCTATTGCCTTCTTTAGCCTGCGCGCGCGAGCGCATACGCGCGTACGGTACATCGACGACAACAGCGAGCTTTATGCAGGAAAATCTGGCAGAAAAAATTAAACAGCGTATAGACATTGTGGACTTGGTGCGCCAGTATGTCCCGCATTTAAAAAAAGCCGGCAAGACCTGGAAGGCCTGTTGTCCTTTTCATAAAGAAAAAACCCCCTCTTTTACCGTAGACGGAGAAAAGGGGCTGTATTACTGTTTTGGCTGTCAGGAAGGCGGCGACATTTTTGACTTCCTGATGAAAATTGAAAATTTGTCTTTTAACGAAGCCGTGCGCAAACTGGCCGACGTGGCCGGGGTGGAATATCGCCCGCAGGGCGGGTTTTCCGCCGCGGAACAACAGCGCATGAATGCGCGCAAAACGCTGGACTTTGCCAAAGGGTTTTATCACAAAAACCTGATGAGCGCCGGCGGAGAGTTTGCCCGCGAATACATCAAAAAACGCGGGCTTACCAAAGAAACTGCGCAAAAGTTTGAACTGGGCTTTGCCAAAAACGACGCCGTCGGCCTTTGCAGAGCGGCCCAAGCCGCCAAATACACGGTCCAACAGCTTAAAGAAGTGGGCCTGTGCGTGCAAACTTCGTACGGCGCGCGGGATTACTTCCGCGGGCGGCTGATGTTCCCCATCATCAATCAGCGTGGGGAAACGGTCGGTTTCGGCGGACGTATTTTGGGGGAAGGCGAGCCGAAATATTTAAACTCGCCCGAAACGCTGCTGTTTAGCAAAAGCCAGGTTTTATACGGCTTAAATTTTGCCGGCCCCGCCATACGCAAAGCGGGCCGCAGCGTGCTGCTGGAAGGCTATATGGACGTGATTGCCTGCCATCAGGCCGGTTTTGAAAACACGGTGGCCCCGCTGGGCACCAGTTTAACGGCCGAGCACGCCAAACTGCTAAAGCGCTATGCAGACAACGTCATCGTGCTGTTTGACCCCGACGCCGCCGGCATTAAAGCGGCTTTGCGCGGGGCGTTAATTTTGATTGAGCAGGGCCTGTTTGTAAAAGTGGCTTCTTTGCCCGGCGGCTTAGACCCCGACGAATACATTGCCCAATACGGCAAAGAAAGCTTTGAAAAAGTGCTCGACAGCGCCCAGGATTTGATTGAATTTCATACGCGTTTGCAGTTGGATTTATATCCTTTGCCGCTGAAGGCACAAGCCAAAACGGCTATTGTAAACGAACTGACCGACACCCTGCTGAAACAGCCCGACCCCATTGTGCGCCGCGAATGGGTGAAATATGTGGCCGAACGCGTGGGCGTAGACGAAGAACTGGTGCTGGAAAGACTGCGCGAGCGGGAACGGGCCGCCGGGCGTTTTAAACAGCGTTTTAACGCCGCCCAGGGGCAGCGCAAAGAAGTTTCCCCTGCCCCGCAGTTCAACGCGGCGGAAGAAAATTTGGTGGCGTGGCTGCTTCGCTTTCCGCAATATGCGCCGGAATGTGAAGAATTGGCCGAAGACTTTGACAGCAAAGCCTTGGGGGCCTTGCTTAAGGCAGTTGTAAGTGCCGCCAAAGAAAACCCCCAGGCAGACGGTTTTATAGACCGTGTATGTGCAGTTCAACCCCAGCAAAGCAAGCTGGCCGTGCGGCTGTGCATGGAAGAACTGCCCAAAGATTTTCAGGCGCAGCGGGATATTGCTTCCTGCAAAAAAGCGGTGCAAAAAGAAGCTATTCAGCGCAAGCTGACCGCCGTGCGCCAACAGATTAAAACAGCCGGTGCGGGGCAAGTGCCCGCCGGGCTTTTGCAGCAGCTGGCACAGTTGCAAAACAAATTAAAAAATTAGCGGAAAAGAGGTACAACAC
>CALUQA010000169.1 GCA_944322775.1 uncultured Elusimicrobiales bacterium | reverse complement strand
CTTGCCTTTATGGCAGGCTGTGTGTTTGTCACCAGTTATACGGGGTTCTTTTTAGGCAGTTTTTTGGGCAGCCGTTTTGGCACGCTGATGGAAGTGCTTGGCGGGCTGGCCTTGGTGGGCGTTGGCACAAAAGTACTGCTCAGCGGGCTTGGAATTTGGTAATATAAAATCAACCCGTGCAGCAAAGGAGAAAATATGGGCTTAATTGCAGTCGTCATTATTTTTATTTGTCTGTGCACCGACCATATGGTTACGGCCAATATGTCAGCCATGAATATGGACATAAAGACCAAAAGCGTTTTTTCCATTAAAGCGGCATTTTATTTTGCCGGTTTTAATGCGGTGGTCTTTACGATAGGTTATTTGTTCAGCATGGTGTTTTTCCGCGGATATTTTGTAAATGCCAACAACTGGATTGCCTTTGCTTTCCTGTTGCTTTTGGGCATTAAATATATGTTGGAAACAATTGAAAAATCGCCCAGCTTTAAAGAAAATGAAGTAGATGACAGCAAAAAAATGGTGCGCGTTTCCGCCTTGGCGGCAGCGCCGTTTTTCCTGGTGGGGTATGCCATAGAAATTATGAACAAAGGCTGGTTTCCGCAGGTTTTGTTCTTGCTGGTCATTACCTTTGCCATGACGGTGTTCGGGTTCCATTTGGGCACCAAAACCTCTAAGGACATCAAAAGCAAAAAGGCGGAGTTTGTGGCCGGCCTGATACTGGTTATTATGGCCATACGCATGATTATTTTATAAACAAAACAAAAATAAAAAACCCGCGCTTAACAGGCGCGGGTTTTTTTGTGGAGCAAAAAATTATTTGCCCAGTTGTTTCCAAGCGTTCAGTTCTTTTTTGGCGGCGGCCTTTTTATTTTTCAATTGTTTTTTGGTTTCTTCTTTTTTGGCTTTCTTTTCGGCCTTTTTGGTTTCTTTTTGGGCCTTGGCCTTTTCTTTGGCTTGGTTTAATTTGCTTTTAGCGTTTTCTTTAGCCTGTTCCAATTTTTCTTTGGCGGCTTTTTTGTCTGCCTTGGCCTGAGCGGATTTGGCTTCTTTTTGCGCTTTGGCGTCTTGTTGTTTGGCTTTTGCATTGTCTTTGGCCGTTTGCACTTTGGCGCGGGTGCAGTTGCTCATGCAGACCAAATCTCCTTTGGCGCAGTTGCAGCTGTCAGCTGCGTAGGCGGCACCGGCTATGGCGACGAAAGCAAATATAAGCAGGGCTTTTTTCATAGGGTTCTCCTTTTATAAGTTTATTTGCTTATTGTAGCAAAATAAACAAGAGTAGCAGCAGTATAAGCAATTATTTAAGTGTCTGCTTCTTATTATTTTCTTTTCGGTTCCAAGCACACGTATTTTTGTAAAATATGACCATGGGAATTTCTTTGCTTGCCAAAATTTTGCTTGGGCTGGTGGTGCTGAACCTGCTGGTGTGGCCGCTGGTTTCCAAATGGGTGGAAAACCATTTGGAAGTTTTCTTGCTGCTCATCGGTGTGGCGGCGGTGACGATTAGCGGCGGCTGGAGCAAAGAATTTGTTTATCAAGCCCTTAACGCGCCCGTAAACGTGGCGTTTATTGTGCTGGTTGTCAGTATTATTTTTAATTATTATTCCCGCTATATTTTCCGCGTACTTTTTATTTTATTTCGCTATTTGGCCCCGCAATACAGTTTTGCGGTGTTGGTGCTTTTGCTGGGGCTGACCAGCAGCATCTTCAGCGTTACGGTGGCCGCGCTGGTATTGGCCGAGGTGTTGCAGGTGGTCAACTTGGAGCGTGACCAAACCGTCAAGGTCACCGTCTATGCCTGCTATGCCATTGGCATGGGCGCGGTGCTTTTGCCGCTGGCCGAACCGCTGGGCTTGGTAATTTACAACGAACTGGCCGCCGGCGTGCACCAGGCAGATTTCTTTTTTATGCTGCGGCATTTCTTTTGGTGGATTTTCCCGGGACTTGTGCTGATGGCATTGGCCACGGGGTACACGGTGCGCAATGCCACGGCCCGCGTGCAGCTGCATATACGCGAGGATAAAGAAAGCACCCGCTCCATGCTGCGCCGCACCTGGCATATTTACTTGTTTGTGGCGGCTTTGCATTTAATCAGCACGGGGCTTAGACCTTTTGCCGCCAGTACGATTGCCTATTTAAACGGCAAAATTTTATTTTGGGCCAATGCCGTGTCCGTGATTATAGACAATGCCACGCTGGCCGCCATAGAAGTAACGCCGGACGTAAGTCTACCTAACTTAATGTATATGGTCATTGGCTTGGCGGCATTTGGCAGTATGCTTATTCAGGGCAATTTGCCCAACATTGTGGCGGCCGAAAAACTGGGCATCAAAAGCCGCGAATGGGCCCGTGTGGCCGTGCCGGCCGGGCTGACGCTGATGTGCGGCTATTTTATTGCCTTGTGGATTGTAATGTAAGTTTTCCCTTCTATTTTCCCTTATTTACCGCAAAGTAAAACCCGCGTTGACACGCCGCCTGCGGCTTATTATAATAAGAGAATAAGCCGTCCTGAAGTGCTACCGTTTTTTTGAAGTGGCTGCGTGCGCAAATTCCCGCGCGTGCGTGGCTTTGCCGTATCCGGAGTTACCTTTTTGTTGTAATCTCAAACAGGAGACACCATGACAGAAAAGTTCGCCCCCGTCGATAAGATACTTAAAGAGAATGGCTGCGACCCGGCCAAACTCATTCCCATACTACAGCAAGTGCAGGACCTCTACCGCTATTTGCCCGAAGACGTAATGCGGCACATTGCCGACAAATTGGAAATTTCGCCCGCCCGTGTTTTTGGCGTGGCGACGTTTTTTGCCCATTTTGCCATTACCCCGAAAGGCAAACACATCATCAAAGTGTGCAACGGCACAGCCTGCCACGTAAAAGGCTCTTCTTTCGTAATTAATACCGTCAAAGACAAATTGAAACTTAAAGACGGCCAAGACACCACCGCAGACGGTCTGTTTACACTGGAATGCGTATCCTGCCTGGGTGCGTGCGGTTTGGCGCCGGTTATGGTGATTGACGAAACGGTGCACGGGCAAATTACGCCTGCGCAAGCCGTAAAACTTATTGACGAAATTATCGCCGCGGAGGCCAAAAATGCCTAAGACCATTGAACAAATTTCCAAAGATTACAACGACGCCTACAAAAAAATTACCGGCCGCGTGACCATTTGCGGCGGTACGGGCTGCATTGCCGGCGGCAACATGAAGGTGTATGACGCTTTCCAAAAAGAATTGGAAAAACGCAAAATCGGCTATTGCTTAAACATTACCAAAGGCTGCCACGAAAACTATATCAGCATGAGCGGCTGCCGCGGTTTTTGCGCCGCGGGCCCGCTGGTAAGCGTGAACGATATTTTTTACACCCATGTTAAGCCCGAAGACGTGCCCGAAATTGTGGAAAAAACCATTATGAAGGGCGAAGTGGTGGACAGACTGCTTTATGTGGATCCCAACTCCCACAAGCATTGCAAAACCACGGCGGAAATTCCTTTTTATTCCAAACAGGAACGCATTCTGTTGCACGATTGCGGCCGCATTAACCCCGAAGACATCAACGAATATATTGCCCACGGCGGTTATGCCCAGGCCAAACGCGCCTATACGCAGATGACCGATGAAGAAGTATGCAAAGAAATTATGGAATCCGGCCTTCGCGGGCGCGGCGGCGGCGGGTTCCCCACCGGCAAAAAGTGGGATTTAACGCGCATTGAACCGGGCCCCAAAAAATACGTTATCTGCAACGCCGACGAAGGCGACCCGGGCGCTTTTATGGACCGCAGCGTGATGGAAGGTAACCCCAATGCCGTGTTGGAAGGCATGATGATTGCCGCCCGCGCTATCGGCGCCGATGAAGGCTATGTGTATGTGCGTATGGAATATCCGCTTGCCGTGCAGCGCATGCGCACCGCCATTAAGCAGGCCGAAGCGTTGGGTCTGTTGGGCAAAAACCTGTTCGGCTCCGGCAAAGATTTTGATATTCACGTGATGGAAGGCGCCGGCGCTTTCGTCTGCGGTGAAGAAACGGCCCTGATTGCCTCCGTGGAAGGCAAACGCGGCATGCCCAACGTAAAGCCGCCCTTCCCCAGCCAAAAAGGGTTGTTTGGCAAGCCCACGGTAATTAATAACGTGGAAACCCTGGCTACCGTTCCCAAAATTATGGAAATGGGTGCCAAAGAATTTAAGAAAATCGGCACGCTGACCAGCCCCGGCACCAAAACCTTTGCCGTAACGGGACACATTGCCAACACCGGCCTGGTGGAAGTGCCCATGGGCACCACCCTGCGCCAAGTGATTGATGACGTGGCCGGCGGCACCACCAACGACGATGGAACCGTCAACAAAAAAGCCTTTAAGGCGGCACAAATCGGCGGGCCTTCGGGCGGGTGCTTGACCAAGGAACATTTGGATATTCCGCTGGATTTTGACTCGCTTAAATCCGTGGGGGCCATGGTGGGCTCCGGCGGGTTGGTGGTCATGAACGAAAAGACCTGCATGGTCAACGTGGCCCGCTTTTTCCTGGAGTTTACCCAGCGCGAATCCTGCGGTAAATGCGTGCCCTGCCGCGAAGGCACGGAGCAGATGCTTACCATGCTTAACGACATTGTGGAAGGCCGCGCCACGCTGAAAACCTTGGAAAACCTGGAAGATTTGGCCAAAGCCGTGCAGAAGGCTTCTCTCTGCGCTTTGGGCAAGACGGCTCCCAATCCGGTGCTTTCAACCATGAAGCACTTTCGCGACGAATATTTGGCCCACGTGGTGGAAAAACGCTGCCCCGCCGGCGTATGCAAGGCGTTGGCGCGCTTTGAAATCGTGGCCGAAAAATGCAAAGGTTGCGGTATGTGCAAACGCGCCTGCCCCGTGCAGGCCATTACGGGTGAAGTGGGCAAACCGCATCACATTGACCCCAAGAAATGCATCAAATGCGGCGGCTGCAAGAGCACCTGCAAATTCGGCGCCGTGGTGACGGGAGCGTAATATGGAAAATAAAGAACAAGGCTTTGTAACCATTGAAGGAAAAAGAGTCCCCATTCAGGGCGAAAAAAACTTGCTGGAGCTTATTCGCAAGGCAGGCTTTAACATTGTTACTTTCTGCTATCACCCCGAGTTGGCCGTGTACGGCGCTTGCCGCCTGTGCCTGGTGGAAATTGAAGGCATGGGTATTTTGGCTTCCTGCACGGTAACGCCTAAAGACGGCATGAAAGTGCACGTAAACAGTGACGAAATCCGCAAATTGCGCCGTATTAATTTGGAATTGCTGCTCTCTTCGGGCAATCACGACTGCACCCTGTGCAGCAAATCCACCAACTGCAAATTGCAGAAGCTGGCCAAAGATATGGACGTGACGGAAATCCGTTTTAAATCCAAAAAATTGGACAGCCATAAAGACGCTACTTCCCCTGCATTGGTGCGCGACCACAGCAAATGCATTTTGTGCGGCAACTGCGTGCGCATCTGCAACGAAGTGCAGGGCATTGGCGCCATTGATTTTGCCTTCCGCGGTTTTAAATCCAAAATTGCCACCGCGTTTAACAAAGAATTGGGCGAAAGCCACGAATGCGTTTCCTGCGGGCAGTGCGCCCGCGTCTGCCCGACGGGCGCTTTGATGCCGAACTCTTCGGAAATTGAAGAAGTTTTTAAAGCCATCAACGACCCCAAGAAAAAAGTGGCCGTGCACATTGCTCCGGCCGTGCGCGTGGGCTTGGGCGAAATTTTTGGTCTGCCGGCCGGCGAGCCGATAGACGGCAAAATTGCCACCGCCTTGCGCATGTTGGGCTTTGATTATGTGTACGACACTGCCTTCGCGGCGGACTTGACCATTGTGGAAGAAGCAACGGAATTTTTAAACCGCTTCAAAAAAGGCACCAATCTGCCGCAGCTGACCAGCTGCTGCCCGGCGTGGGTAAACTATGTGGAAAAATTCGCTCCCGAGTTTATTCCCAATCTGTCCACGGCGCGTTCCCCCATGCAGATGATGGGCCCCGTGCTGAAAGCCGACTTTGAAGAAAAAGGCGGCAAACGCGAAGATTTGGTGGTGGTGGCGGTTATGCCGTGCTCTGCCAAAAAAGCCGAAGCCAAACGCGGCGAGTTCTACGTTCACGGCAACCCGGATACTGACTATGTGGTTACCACCGTGGGCCTGGCCCGTATGATTAAAGAAGCCGGCATTGACTTTGTGAACTTGGAAAACGAATGGTTTGACATGCCTTTTGGCACCAAAACGGGCGCCGGCGTTATTTTCGGCGCGTCCGGCGGCGTGATGGAAGCCGCCCTGCGCTATGCCGTAGCGGAACTGGACCCCGAAAATGCCCGCAGCGTTAAGTTTTCCAGCCTGCGCGAAAGCAAAGTGTTTAAAGAAAAGACCGTAAAGATTGGGGACGTAACCATTCGCGTGGCGGTGGTCAGCGGCCTTAAAAACGCGCGCAAACTGCTTGACGACATTAAAGCCGGCAAAAAGCATTACGACTTTATTGAAGTCATGTCCTGCCAAGGCGGTTGTGTGGCCGGGGCCGGTCAGCCGCAGTTTGAAGGCTGGGCTTTGCGCAAAGTCCGTGCAGAAGGGTTGTATAAAGAAGATACCGAACTGGCCTATAAGTCGCAGGATAACAGCGGCGTGCAGGCCTTGTACGGACGTATTTTGGACAAAATAGGCGGCCCGGTGGCACATGAGCTGCTGCATACGCACTATAAATCCAAAAAGTACCAAGATTAATGTTTTGTGTGGAAAGTATGCAAAACCCCCGCATCCAGCGGGGGTTTTTTTGCCTTTATACAGTTTTTCTCTAATAATAAGAAGGAAGTTGTTGCGCGGTGAAAAATTTTTGGGAGAATTATGAAAAATAGAAAAAGGGCGCTTACATTAACCGAATTGTTGGTAGTGGTTATTGTATTGGGCACGCTGGCCGCGGTGGCGGTACCCAAGTTTTCGCGCGTGTTGGAAACGCGCCGCACGGGGGAAGCAGAAGCGATGCTTTCTGCCGTGAGAACAGAACAGGAAAAACGTTGTACGCTGGGACAGAACTACACGGGTGATTTTTCTAAGATGAACACGGTGGCGTATGCCAAAAGCGCCGGTTCCCAAGGGCAGACGAGCAATTACACCTATACGCTTACGAGCACGGGCGTGGAAGCCGTCCGCAGCGGAAAAGATTATGTATTGAAGATTCCTTCTTACAAAACGGGCGAAATTTGCTGTGAAGGGAGCGGATGTGATGCCTTAAACAAAAGCTATCCTTCGTGTGCGACGCTGTCTTTGCCGGCGGCAGATGAATGCGCGGCGGAAGATGTGGTGGTGGAAGAAGACCCGTGCGACACTAACCCCAACAGCTGTTCGTGCACGACGTATGCGGCAGCGCATCGGTGTGAATGCGACGCAGACTATGCCAGTGCCAATGCATGTGAATGCAACCCCAGCACAGAGACCTGCTGCGGGGAAGAGGAAGAATGGAACGCGGAGACGGGATCTTGTGAAGCAACCGACGAATGCGAGGATATCTATGGTGTGCCTGTACAAACTTCTAAGAGCACGGACACATGTGACGGAGATGCTAGCAATAAGTATACGTGTGATGGCAGTTTTCAAGGGACATGCGTCGACATCTACACCCTGAAGCTAACAATAGGGAGTTTTTCTCGTGATATGCAGGATCCATTTTTAAACTTTGTCGATGGTTTGTTGGCTGCTAATACGGGGCAATGTGCTGGAAAAATATACTGTGGTCAACAAGGGACTAGGGCTTGCTGCTGTAGTTCTGGATATTATTGCGACATGAGCACGGCCGTGGGCGGAGTAGGATGTGGAACTTGTGTAAAGGGCTCGGGGCCTGCTACTGGTGATTTTGAGAAAGTGTGCTTGGACGGCCAAACATGGAATGCCCAACTGCAAGCGTGTGTTGTTTCCATAGACACGGACATCCCTGTATTCAAAACATGTCAGTCCGGTTATCACTGGGATGAGGCGGCTGGCAAATGCGTTAAAGATGAAGAAGAGATAGAAATCATAGAAAAGAAGCCATTAAGATTCCAACGCACAGTAACTTGCTGCGGGAATGGGCAAAGCTCTACTGAGCAGACGTGCGCCCAAAACCCCAACCAGGAAAAATGCTGTACCAGCCAGGAGCAGTGGAACAGTCAAACGGGTAAATGCGAACCGAAACAGGAAAGCTGCGAAGAAAATCCGGATCAGAAACAATGTTGTTTGGACCCGAGTTTCTTTGATTCGAATGCTGCCTTCTGTTGTAATAAAATGAGCGATGATACTTTCGAAAGTATATATAGCGGCGGGGTAGCAGAGTGGTATCGTTGCTGTGAGCAGGCAACTTCGTTTTTTAAACATCCTAAAGAGTGTTGTATGGTGGATGAAACGGTACCCAAAGGCTATGATTTTGAAACCACATGCTATGTCGCTGAGTATTATAGAGAACCCTTGCCACACTTGGTTGAATGGTACATATTGTTCCAATGATCCCGATCAGACACCTTGCTGGAAAAAATATCCTTTCAATGAATATCCGCGTTGTAGTTCTCAGCGTTGTAATGCAAATACGGAAGGACAAATTTGCTTGGAAGACAATGGCGATCCCTCTTATTGCGGGGGAGCAGAAATTACTGGAAGGTTTATGACGCCAACAGGAGAGTGTGAGGAATTTAGAGTAAACTCGTTGGAAAAATGTGTAAAAGAGTTAGTACCAAGATATCAGTAATACACTTCTAAGTACGAATCGGCGGCGCGATATAAATTATCGCGCCGCTTTTTTATCTTATTGTTCGGGGAACCTTTATTCCAAGCATACGCAATTTATAAAATATATATATGAGCTTTAAAGGTTTTTTTGCCGCACTGGTAACATCTTCCACATTTGGGCTTATTCCGCTGTTTACCTTGCCGCTGATGGCAGCAGGCATGGTGTTTCCGTCTATTTTGTTTTACCGTTTTGCCATTGCGGCTTTAATGCTGTGCGGGGTGCTGCTGCTGACGCAGCAAAGCCTGCGCGTTACGCGCAAAGAACTTTTAACGCTTGCGGGGCTTAGCCTGTTTTATGACGGCTCTGCCGTGTTTTTGTTTTGGTCTTATAAATATTTGTCCAGCGGCGTGGCCACCACCATTAACTTTTTGTATCCGGTCTTTGTCATGCTGATCATGATTATCTGGTTTAAAGAAAAAAAGTCCCTCTGGACGATTACCGCCCTGCTGCTTGCTTTTAGCGGGGTAGCCATTCTTTCTTTGGGCGGCGGCACCGGCGGACACCCCAGTTTGCTGGGCGTGGGGATAGATTTGTGCTCGGCCGTTTCTTATGCGCTGTATATTGTGTTTTTAAACCATTCCTGCGTAAAAGACATGGGACTTTTAAAACTGAATTTTTACGTCTTTATGTGCGCCGCTGTCGGCATGGCCATATTGGCGCTTGCCATGGGCCAGTTCCAGCGCGTGCCGGACACGCAAAGCGATGTCAATTTAACGCTGCTGGCCTTGGTGTGCACGGTGGGCTCTAATATAACGCTTGTGTATGCGGTTAAACATTTGGGCTCCACGCTTACGTCCGTGTTGGGGGCGATGGAGTCCGTCACCGCCGTTTCCGTTGGCGTGTGGGTGTTTGGGGAAGTGTTCACCCCGGCGCTGGCGTTTGGCATTATGCTCATTATTACGGCTGTCTTGGTGGTGGTGCTTTCGCCGTGGCTGACGCCCTTTTTCCGGCGGTTCAAATACTATTACATTACCGAAGTGCTGGGCAAGCACAAAGGCCTCACTGCCCCGCGTTAGGATTATTCGGCAGCTTTTGCTACAATATAAAAAATCCCTTTTTTAGGAGTGTTATGAATAAATCCGGCATTTTGCATAAACTGATGTTGATTATCATTTTGGTTGTCGGTTTTGGCGTAGCCTTGGTGTGGCCGCAAGTGCAAAAGAAAATAGACATTCACTATGCCCGCGCTGCCGCCCAAACCGGAAAAGATTTGGCTAAAGCAGAAGAAGTATTCTATGAAAAAAACGGCTTCTATACGGCCGATTTTGAACAGCTGGGCATTACCTTGCCCTGCCCCGTGACCGTAAAAGACAGCCGCAGCGTGTTGCATTGCCCGCATTATGATTTTGTGTTGGAAGAAGCCTCCGTCATTCGCGTCAGCAATACCAAATATCCCAAATGGTTTGAGGTTTCTTTGCAAGACGGCACCATTGCCTGCCTGCATGAAGACAATTCTTTAGTGGGCGCCCGCATTTGTGCTAAAGTAAATTTATAAGTAAAAGGAGCGTATTATGAAAAAAATATGGTTGGGGCTTTTGATTTTGCCTTTTCTGTTTGCCTGCGCCACAAAAGTGGAACGCATGGACACGCATGAAATTAAAGATGTCAGCGGCCGCTGGAACGATACCGACTCTCAGATGGTGGCCCAAGAAATGATTAACGACTGCTTAAACTCCGGCTGGTACAGCAAAGCCACCGCCCGTTTGGGCAAAGAACCCACGGTCATTGTGGGCAGTGTGACCAATAACAGCATGGAGCACATCAATACCGGCGCTTTTGTGGAAGAAATGCAGCGCGCGCTGATTAACTCGGGCAAAGTGTCCTTTGTGGCCAGCGCCGACGAACGCGGCGAAGTGCGCCAAGAACGCTTGGAGCAGGACGAGTTTGCCTCCGAAGAAACGCGCAAGGCTTTCGGGCGCGAAGTGGGCGCAGACTATATGCTTTCGGGTACGCTCAACTCTATTGTGGATTCCCAAAGCAAAAATGCCGTGGTGTTCTATCAGGTCAATATGAAGCTCATTGACATTGAGACCAACCAAATTGTTTGGAACGGCCAAAAACAGATTAAAAAATACGTTAAAAGAAGCAAAGTAAGCTGGTAATTTTATGAAGGCGCGTTGGCTTACGCTACTGACAGTGATTTTGTGCTGCTCGGCGTGCGGCGCGCCTTCTTTGCGTCATAAAAGAGACGTCAGCCGTCTGCTGGCCCAAGAGGATTTTGCCGCCGCCGAACAAAAGCTGGAAGAAGCCAAAAACAAAGAGTACAAACAGCGCGACGCCCTGTTGTATTATTTAGACATGGGTGCCGTACTGCACGACGGTAACCAGCCGGCCCAAAGCGACGTGTTGTTTGACCAAGCCCAACAGCGCATAGACGAGCTTTTTACCCAAAGCCTCACCGCCCACACCGGCCGCTATTTAATCAACGATTTAACCGTGCCTTATTATCCCGCCCCGTACGAGCAGGCCCTCACCTATTATTACCGCGCCATGAATTTTTTGAGCAAGGTTCCGTGCCCGGCGCTTTGGTGGAAGCCAACAAAGCCGTTTTTTATTTGGACCATTTGCCCGGTGCCAAGGATAACCCGCATTTAAACAACCCTTTTGTGCAGTATTTTGCCAGTTTGGTGTTTGAGTCCGCCGGCAAAAAAGACGACGCCCGCATTGCCCGCACCCGTGCCTGGCAGGGCTATGGCGCATTAAACGGGGAAAACGGCCTGCCCACCCAACCGGTGTTTGACCTGCCTTACCAAAGCGGTTTAGGAGAGGTGGTATTGGTGCATGCCAACGGGCTGCTGCCGCTTAAAATCAGCCAGACGTTTCAAGTGTCTTGGAACGACGTTATCTTTTGGATGAACAGCACCCAGGAAGGACAAAATGCAGACCCTGCCGTGCAAAATGCCATCATGACGGGGCTTTTTGGCAACAGCGTCACGGTGGCCTACCCTGTGCTGGTGCCCCAGCCCTACAGAATACGCTCTTCGGAAGTGCTCACGCAAGACGGCAAAACCTATCCCACCATTTTAATGGCCGATGTTGCGGCCGCGCAAAAGGCCGATTTGCAGGATAATCAAACCGCTTCTTTTTTGCGCATGGCTCTGCGGGCCGCGGCCAAACGCACGGCGGCGGTGCAGGCGCGCCATTTGGTGGCGCAAAGTTCGGACAATAACTCCGCCGGGGATTTGGCCGGCATGTTTATTAATCTGTTGGGCACCCTGACGGAAAAGGCCGACACACGCCAATGGTTTACCCTGCCGGCGCAGTTTCGCATGACACGTTTTTATGTGCAGCCCGGCGTGCAGGATATTGTTCTGCGTTTTAAGGACGGATTTGGTAATATAGTAGAAGAATATACTTTTAAAGACGTTTCTGTTCTGCCCGGCGGGCGTGTGTATTTGCATTACCGTACGGCTAAGTGAGGAAGATATGAAGAAAATACTTGTTTTGCTTGGCGCCTTGGCTTTAAGCGCTTGTGCCGGCATTAATAAAAATACGGTCAGTTATCAAATGTCCAAATACGACCAGCATGCCTATTATGTGGTGGCCGGGGAAGGAGCCGATAAAGAGGCCGCTGCGGCCAATGCCTTGGCCAATATGCGCCAAAGTTTTGCCCAAAACGTGCCCGACGCGGCCAACTTGGCCGAGATTAACGACATCATGGCCAATGCCTATGTGGACAAAGTCTGGCGCGACAAAAGCCGCAAAGACCCTAAAAACTATTTTGCTTTAGCCGTGCTTAAACGCCAAACCGCGGAGCTGATTTTGCAGGTGCCCGCCAATGCCTTGGACGCCCGCCTGGGCGCTCTGGCCGGTCAGCTGCAAAGCACGGAAGATAAATTTGCCGGTCTTCGCGCCGCTTTTGCCATGAAGCCGTTGATCGTGCAGCGCAACGTGGTGCAGGATTTGTATGTGTTTGTAAGCGAAGACCAAACCGGTTATGAAACCGCCCGTTTTGACAATTACAAAAAACTCTATAACGACCGCCTGGCCGCCGTCAGAGTGGCCGCCGTGGTGCGCGGGGAAGAAAACGCCGTGTTGCTTTCGCTGATTACCGACGCGGTCAACCAAATGGGTTTAAGCGTGGTCGGGCCGGAAGATTCGTCGGCGCTGCT
>CALUQA010000168.1 GCA_944322775.1 uncultured Elusimicrobiales bacterium | reverse complement strand
ATAGCCGCGGTTGGGGGGAACCCACACCGTGGCTTGCGGGTGAAATTTTTTAATTTCTTTAGTCAGGACCTCATTTTTCTGCGGCAGCGTTACATATAATTCATACGGATAGTCTCCCAGGTTTTGTAAATAGTTTTTGAATTGGAGCCATCTGTCCGTATAATATAAATGCAAATGCACCGCTATCGGTTTCATTTTTTTAAATACCACTCCACAGTTTTGCGCATGCCCGTCTCAAAATTTTCTTCTGCCTTCCAGCCCAGCTCTGTTTCCAGCTTGGTGGCGTCAATGGCATAGCGGCGGTCGTGGCCGGCGCGGTCTTTGACAAACGTTACCAAATGCTTATAGGGTTTTCCGTCTGCAGCAGGCTTTAGTTCGTCCAACAGCGCACAAATGGTATCTACAATCTGTAAATTATTGCGTTCGTTGCGCCCGCCGATGTTATAGGTTTCGCCGGTGCGGCCTTTTTGCCATACCAAAGCTATCCCTTTGCAATGGTCCAGCACATAAAGCCAATCGCGTACGTTTTTGCCGTCACCGTAAATGGGAATGGGCTGGCCGGCAAGGGCTTTGCGGATAATGGTGGGGATTAGTTTTTCAGCATGTTGTTTGGGACCATAGTTGTTGGAGCAGTTGCTGGTGGTAACGTTTAAACCATAGGTGTGGAAATAAGCCCGTACCAAAAAATCGCTGGAGGCTTTGGAAGCCGAATAGGGGGAATTGGGGGCATAGGCCGTGTGCTCGGTAAACAGCCCTGTCGGCCCCAAAGAGCCATATACTTCATCCGTGGAAATGTGGTGAAAGCGGCATTCTTCATAACCGGGTTTCACTTGGCCGGGGGCCAACATCCAGTGCTTGCGGGCGGCTTCCAGCAGGGTAAAAGTGCCTTCAATATTGGTTTTAATAAACGGCAAGGGGCCCGCAATGGAATTATCCACGTGGGATTCTGCCGCAAAATGGAAAACGCCCCTTATGTCGTAATCGGCAAAGAGCTTATTGACCAGTTCGGCGTCGCAAATATCACCCTGCACAAAAGTATAGCGGGGGTTGTTGGCACATTCTTGCAAATTGTTCAAGTTGCCTGCATAAGTCAACTTGTCCAAGTTTACAATACGGTATTGGGGAAAAGTTTCCAAAAAATAGGGGATAAAGTTAGCCCCAATAAAACCGGCTCCTCCTGTTACTAAGACAGTTTTTTCAGGCATTCGTCCACTCCTTGTGTCCAATGATTGATAATTAGTGCAAAATCCTTTTTTATTTTACTTTTGTCCAATACGGAAAAAGCAGGGCGCACGGCTTTGGTGGGGTACTCGCAGGTTTTTATGGGCAGCACACGTGCCGGCAAAGCAGCCTGCTTGATGGCGTAATACGCCAAATCATACCAAGAGGCTACCCCTTCGTCAGTAAAGTGGTATAAAGTTTTTTCGCCTTTTTTGATTTTGGGCAATACGTGCAAAATAGCCTCTGCCAAGTGCGGTGCATACGTAGGGGTGCCTATTTGGTCGGCCACCACGCGCACTTCTTTGTTTGTTTGGCCTAGACGAAGCATTGTTTTTACAAAATTTTTGCCATAGGGACTGTACAGCCAAGCCGTACGCAATATAACGGCCGTTTGGGCAAGGGACAAGACGGCTTCTTCGCCTTCCCGCTTGGTTTTGCCGTATACGCCCAGCGGGCGGACGGAGGCTTGTTCGCTCAGCGGTGTATGTGCCGTTCCGTCAAAGACATAATCGGTGGAAATATGCACCAGCGGGATTTGCAAATGAGCAGCCAAACGGGCCAAATTGGCCGGACCGACGGCATTTATTTGGTGTGCCAAGGTCGGCTCTTCTTCTGCTTTGTCCACATTGGTATAGGCGGCACAGTTGATAATAGCGTCAAAGCTGTGGTGTTTGGCGTAATCTTCCAGTGCGGTGTAATTGGTAATATCCAAATCGGCTGCGTCCGTATAAAGGGCCTTGCTTTCGCCCAGCAAGTCTTTTAAACAAAGGCCCAATTGTCCGTTTGCACCTGTAATTAAAAACATGGCTGCTCCTTATAGAAAGAAAAAGAAGGATTTTTTAAGTCTTTTTCCGACAGAATGGCTTGTGCCGGGTCTATTTTCCAATCAATTGCCAAGTCAGGGTCAGTGTAAAGAATGGCCCCTTCGGATTGTTTGTTGTATAAATTGTCGCATTTATAGGCAAATCGGGCCGTTTCGCTTAATACGGAAAAACCATGTGCAAACCCGCGGGGAATAAAGAACTGTTTTTTGTTGTCGGCGGAAAGCTCTACCCCAAACCATTTGCCGAAGGTGGGGCTGTTGTGGCGCAAATCTACGGCTACGTCCCACACAATACCATCCAGCACGCGCACCAATTTGGCTTGGGCAAAAGGCGGTTTTTGGAAATGAAGGCCGCGCAAGGTGCCCCGTTTGGAAAAACTTTCATTATCCTGCACAAATACGGCCCCGCTGCAGGCTTCCTTCCAGGCCTGCGCATTGTAGGTTTCGTAAAAATATCCGCGCTGATCGGTAAAAATTTTAGGCGTAATGACGGCCAGACCTTCAATATCGGGTCTAAAAAAATCCATTTTTCATATCCTCCGGAATGTTGGCCAAGTATTGACCGTATTCTGTATTTTTCATTAACTGGGCTCTTTGGGCCAATTGTTTGGCGTCAATCCAGCCGTTTTTAAAAGCAATTCCTTCCAAGCAGGCAATTTTAAGCCCTTGTCTGCTTTCCAACGCTTCTATAAACATGGAAGCCTTAATTAAATCCGAATGGGTCCCGGTATCCAGCCAAGCCATGCCTCTGCCCATCAGTTCCACCTGCAGTTCCCCTTGGCGCAAATACCAGTCGTTAACAGCGGTAATTTCCAACTCACCTCTGGGGGACGGTTTTAAATTTTTCGCTACCTCTACCACGCGATTGTCATAAAAATATAATCCGGTAACGGCCCAGTTGGATTTGGGACTTTGGGGTTTTTCTTCTATTGAAACCGCTTTATTGTCTTTGTCTATTTCTACCACGCCATAGGCGGTGGGATTTTTTACGTGATAGGCAAAGACGGTGGCACCGGTTTTTTGAGAGGCTGCTTTTTGAACCAGTTTTTTCAAATCCCGTCCATAAAAAATGTTATCTCCCAAAATTAACGCCACACGGTCCGTGCCGATGAAGTCTTCTCCCAGGATAAAGGCTTGTGCTAATCCTTCCGGTTTGGGCTGCTCTACATAAGACAAGTGCAGGCCATAAGCCGAACCGTCCCCTAAAAGATGTTTAAACAAAGGCAAATCTTTGGGGGTGGATATAATGAGGATATCCCTAATGCCTGCCAGCATAAGGACCGATAAAGAATAAAAAACCATAGGCTTGTCGTAAACAGGGATAAGTTGTTTGGATACGGCAAAAGTAGCGGGGTATAAGCGGCTTCCTGTTCCTCCGGCCAGCACAATTCCTTTCATAACTATCTCCTAATTAATTTAAATTAATATACCGCTTGTTTTAAAATATGCTCAGTATATCTGCTAATTAACAAACCTAAACAATCATAAAGCTAATTGACTTTTCTGCTTTTGTGCACTGTATATATATTATCAAAAAATATTACCTAATCCAATAAGCTAAATAGGGTAACATTTTATCGGGCAAATGTTCCGCCAGACGGCATGAACAGGTGTATTTAAAACGATTCCACCTTGTGCAATATTGCAAATGCTGCTGAATGGCTATAAAGCCCTGTCGGCATAAACTGCAGCCGGAGCACACAGAAGAAAATTTTCTCATTCTTCGTATGGCATGAAACGTAAGTTTAACTATGCTGTTGTATAAATCGGTCTGTGTCAAATGTCTTTTAGGCAAATTTTGACACAGAAAAATCATATTGCTCAATATGCCCACAGCCAACGAGTCCTTATTGGAAGAAGAAGTCTTCAAATTTCCGGCGCGGTAGAAATACAAGTGCTGGTCTGTAAAAACAATTTTAGAAGCATATTGATAAAGTAAAATTTCAAAAGAAATATCCTCAGCTGACTGATGCGGCAAAAAAGAAATATCATGCTCTCTAATGAGAGAGGTCTTAATCAGTTTTAGCCATACCTGAGAGTCGTCTAAAGCGGCTTGCAGACGTTGTTTGGGGGAATTATCCGGTACAGGGTGTAAAAATTCCTTATATTTTTTTTCACACGGGATTTGTGAATGGTCCGTAATATTAAAAAGAGTATACAAAGAGCGTACAATATCGGCATTTGTATTTTGTGCTGTATTGTATAAATGTTCCAAATAGGTGGGCAGTATAAAATCATCGGCGTCAATAAAGGCTATATATTGCCCCGAAGCTTTTTGCAACAAAAGATTACGTGTTAAAGCGGTGCCGGCATTGCGGGCATTGTGAAGAATGTGTACGCGGTTGTCTCTGCTGGCATATTGCCGCAGCATGTTTAAGCTGTTATCTGTAGAGGCATCGTCGGCGCAAATAATTTCAAAATCGCCATATGTTTGCGCCAGTACGCTGTCTAAACATTCAGCCAAAAAACGCTCGGCATTATATACCGGAATTAAGACGCTGATTTTTGGGGTATGCAACAACATACTATCTCCACAAAATGCCATATTTATGATTGCCAAAAATAAAAAAGGATCCTTCTTTCGGCCCTTCTAGCAACAGATATCTGAATATGTTTTTATTTTTTAAATTATTGCAAATTAGCCCCACTTTGGCAATTATGTCTTTGTACTAAATTTACCGGCTTTCCTTGTGAGGACAGGGGGTCAATTTAATTTTTCTTTAAAGTTTTTGTAAGCGGCCAACGCCAGCAGCAGCGCCAGGCCTGCGGCAATGGCGGCATATTGCCAAAAAAGGCTCCAATCGCCGCCTTTTAAAATGACGTTTCTAAAGTTGGCCGTGGCGTACATCATGGGGTTTACATAACAGGCCCAGCGGAACACCGCCGGAATATTCGCCACCGGAAAGAACACGCCCGAAAGCAAAATGGCCGGCAGCAAAATAAGCACGCCGCCCATCATGGCCTGCTGTTGGGTGTGCGTCACCGTGCTTAGCAGCGTGGCCACCGAAAGCGCGCAGGAAATCAAAATAACCGCATTAATAAACAACTGCAGCACCGAGCCCCGCCACGCCACGGAAAAGCCCCAAATGCCCACCGCCAGCATGGCCCCGATAATGGCCAGCCCCAAAATAAAGTAAGGCAGGGTTTTGCCCAGCAGAATTTCAGCCGTGGAAACGGGGGAGGCAATCAGCTTTTCCATGGTGCCCGTTTCTTTTTCTTTGGTGATAGACATGCTGCACACAATCAACAATACGATAAAAGAAGACATTACCAGCAAAGCCGGCACCATAAAGTCCGTCGTGTCCATATAATGGTTGAATAGTACGCGCGTGTCCAGCTGTATCAGTCCCGGGCCGGACAGATTGTATCCGTGCGCGGCGGCCGTGCGGGCCAAAATTTGGCGGATATACGTGTCTACCTGTTGGGCGCGCTGGGCATTGATGGCATTGACCAAAATTTGCACGGGCTTGTCGCCGCGCTCCAGGGCGGCTTCTAGCCCTTCGGCCGGTGCCACCAGCACCGCTTCGGCCTGGCGGCGGGTAAGCAGTTGGGAAGGGTCGGTAATGTTTTGCGGGTCTATGCCCTGCACATTTTTAAACCAGCCCGAAGCCAGCGCGCGCGTTTGCACTTCTCTCGCCAGGGCCGACGGGCGCGAAATGACGGCCAGCTCTATGTTTTTTACTTCGCTTGTCAGCGCCAGGCCAAACATAATCAGCTGCATAAGCGGAATAAAAAACAGCGCCACCAACATCTTCGGGTCGCGGAAGATTTGTATAAATTCTTTGCGGATAAATCCCGCCAGCGTGCGCATGTGTATTTTCATGGTTCCACGTCCGTTTTAAAGTTTTTTACCGCCAGCAACACCATGGCCAGTGCAAAAAGCGTAATGGCCGTCATGGGCCCGGCTAAGGCGCTCAGGCCGGCCTCGCTTAAAAATACGCTGCGGCTGATGCTTAAAAACCACCGCTGCGGAAAAAGCGCCGTCAAATACCGAAAGAAGAGCGGCATGTTTTCTATCGGGAAAATAAAGCCCGAAAAAATAAACGAAGGCAGCAGCCCTATGGCAAAGCCGAACTGAATGGCCGCCTGCTGCTGGCGCGTGAGCACCGAGATTAAAAGCCCCAGCGCCGCCGCCCCCGTGATGTAAATGGCGCAGGCCGCCAAATAGAGCGGGAAGCTGCCCAAAAACGGAATTTTAAACACCAAAAGCGCCAGCACAAACACCAGCATTACGTCAAAAAACGTCAGCGCGCAATAAGGCAGCAGTTTGCCCAGCACAATTTCCGAAGGGCGGGCCGGGGTGGAAAGCAGCAGCTCCATAGAGCCGTTTTCCCACTCTTTGGCCACGGTGAGGGCGGTTAAAATAATGGCCAAAAAACCAATAATAATGGTGCTTAAGGCCGGCACAATAAACCAGCGGCTGTTAAGCTCGGGGTTGAACAAAAAACGTGTGCGCAACGCTTGCGCGGCAGACGGGTCGGCCGGGGCGTTTTCTTTGGCCAAAAACTCCGCCTGCGCCGCTTGCACAATGCCCTGCATGTAACTGCTCATCATGGCGGCCTGGGTGTTGTCGCTTCCGTCCAAAAGCAGCTGTGCTTTGGCGGGTTTGCCGGGCTGGGCGCGCACGACGGCTTTGGCAAAGTCCGCGTCAATAATAAGCAGGGCCTTGGTGTCGTTGTCAAACACTTTTTGGTCTGCCTGGGCGGGGGTGTGGACGGGTTTTAAGTCAAAATATCCGCTGGCACCCGCCTGCTGCAAAACACGGCGCGAATAAAAAGACTGGTCATTGTCGCGCACTTGCAGAGGCATGTGTTTATAATCCAGGTCAATAATAAAACCGAAAAATCCCACGAATACCAAGGGCAATATCAGCGCCACCGCCAAGGTGAACGGGTCGCGGCGGATATGCTTGGCTTCTTTGGCCGCTACGGAAAAAACACGGCGTAAAAAAAGCTTCATAACGCGCCCCCTGTTTTGGCGGCATTTGCGCCGGATACGGCCTTTAAAAACACGTCTTCCAGCGTGGCAGACACGGCGGCATAATCAAAAACGTCGGCGTGCTGCATGGCAAAGCGTTTAAAGCCTTCCGGCTCGGGCGTGCTCAGGCGCAGGGTGTCTGCAAAGGCGGAGGCATTGCCCAGCCCCAGGCGTTTTATTTCTGCGGCCGTTTGGCGCTGCAGCGGTTGTTTGAACGTCAGTTCAAAAATGCCGTGCGGGAAATAGTCTTTTTTAAGCCCTTGCGGGGTATCCAACGCCAAAATTTTGCCCTTTTCCATCAGCACAATGCGGTGGCAGTTTTCGGCTTCGTCCATATAATGGGTGGTGACAAACACGGTTTTGCCTTTTTGGGCCAGGCGTTCAATCAGCCGCCAAAACGTGCGCCGCGTTTGGGGGGAAGTGCCTGCGGTCGGTTCGTCCAAAAAAATAATTTCCGGGTCGTGCAAAATAGCCGCGGCCAGGGCTATCATTTGTTTTACTCCGCCCGAAAGGCTGCGCACCGGCCCGCGCGGCAGTTGATCCATGCCGATAAAGTCAAAAAGCAGTTTGGCGCGCTGTTCAATGCGTTGGCGGCTCATATTGTGCAGGCTGCCGGCAAAGTCTATATTTTCGCGCACGGTCAAATCGGGGTAGAGCGTAAATTTTTGCGACATATAGCCCATGTGCGGCTTTAGCACGGCCGTATCGTGCGCCACGTTGTGGCCGTCCACCCACACTTGGCCCGAAGTGGCGTTTAAAATGCCGCACAGCGTGCGAATGGTGGTGGTTTTGCCGGCGCCGTTGGCCCCCAAAAAGCCGAATATTTCGCCGCGGCGCACGGTAAAAGAAATGTCGTTTACGGCCTTAAAAGAGCCAAACGCCACCACCAAGTGTTCCACGCGGATAATTTCCTGTGTGTTCATTTTTGGCTCCCCTGCAAAAAGATATCGGCAAAATTGCGCACATGCCATTTGGCCATTAAATCTTTGGGTGTGCCGGCGTCTAACAGCTTGCCGGCGTCCAGCACGTGCACTTTGGCGCAGCGCTGGGCTTCGTCCATATAAGAGGTGCTGACAATGACGGTCATGTTTTGCCCCGCAAAGCCCTACACCAAATCCCACAGTTCTTGGCGGCTGACCGGGTCCACGCCCACGGTCGGCTCGTCCAACAACAACAGCGAAGGGCGGTTTAACAGCACGCACATCAGCCCCAGTTTTTTATACATGCCGCCGGAAAGTTTGCCTGCCGGCCTGCCCGCAAACGGGCTCATGCCCGTGGCGGCAAGCAATTCTTGGGCCCGCGGCCGAAAGTCCGCCTCCGGCAGGCCGTACAAATCGCGGAAAAACTCCAAATGTTCCATGCAGCTTAAATCGGGGTATAAACTGGGCTCCTGCGGAAAGTAGCCCGTGGCTGCTTTTATTTGTGCGCGGGTGTAGGGTTGCCTGTTAATAAGATAGTCTATGCTGCCGCCGTCGGGGTGCAAAAGGCCGGCCAGCAGGCGCAGCAGGGTGGTTTTGCCTGCGCCGTTTGGGCCGATAATGCCGTGCACGCGTCCGCCTTCAAACAGGGTGGTAACCTGCTGCAAGGCTTGCACGTGTCCCATCTTTTTGCTGAGGTTTTGCACCGAAACTTGCGCGCCCATAGGGCCCCCTATTTTGCAAACTCTGCTTCCAGCGTCATGCCGGGTTTAAGCGTTTGGCGCTCGTCGTTTTTAAAGCGCGTTTTTACGCCATACACCAGCCGCGTGCGCTCTTTGCGGGTTTGCACGTTTTTGGGCGTAAACTCGGCCTCGTCGTTAATGGACATAATTTTGCCTTCAAAACGTTGGTTGGTTTCGGGCAAAAGTCCCGTTATTTTCTGTCCTACGGACAGGCGGGCCAGCTCGTCGTGCGGCACATAAATCCACACGTCCATTTCACGCAAGTCGGCCACGGTGGCCAGTTTGCGTCCGGCGGCAATAAACTCGCCGGGTTCATAAAATTTATACAGCACTTTGCCGTCAATGGGGCTTTTTATTTCGCACCAGCTTTTTTGCAGGGCGGCTTGGTCAAACTGGTGTTTTTTAAGGTCGTAATTCTCGCGCGAGCCAGCCGTGGTCTTAAGCAGCTGCGCGGCGCGTTTAAACTCCGTTTCGGCTATTTTGGCTTTCAGGTCCGTGTCGGCACATTCCAAACGGGCCAGCGTTTGGCCTTGTGTGACGGGGGAGCCTTCTTCTATAAACAGCTCGGCAATGGTGTCGTTTAAGCGGCTGGGTACGCCGATTTCCACCGCTTCCACCACCCCGCTGTAATGAAACGGCGTATGGCGGAAAAACGCCAGCGCCGCCAACACCAGCACGGCCAAAACGACAATAGAAATAAGAATGGTTTTTTTCATAAGTTCTCCTTACCCAAACTGCCCAATACGGCTAAATTATTTAGCTGTTTGGCGTGCAAATCCGCCAAGGCCAGCTGGCTTTTAAGATGTTCCAAATTGGCTCTGTCCACGTCAAAAAAGGTGGCCGCCCCGGCCAAATAGGCCTGATAGGTCAGCTCGGCCGTTTTTTGGGCGTCGCTTACCATTTGGCGCACAAATTCTTCCTGCACGGACAGGGCATACAGTCCGTCTTGTGCGCTGTAAAAAAGTTTTTGCAGGGTTTGCGCGGCGTCCTGCTTTTTATACTGTGCGGCGCGGGCGGAATGGCGCTGCGCTTCTGCCTGGCGGCGGTTTTTGCCGCCTTCAAACAACGGCAAAGAGAAAGCTGCCCCCGCTTTGCCGGCAAAGATATGCTCTTTAATGGGCCCGTTGGGATATTCAAAATAGGCGCCGCCCTGCACGCTCAGGCGCGGGTAGAGGCCGGCGCGGTACGTGTCTGCCAAATAATCGTAATATTGGCGCATGCTTTCCAGTGCGGCCAGGCGGGGGGAGTTTTCGTCAAAAACAACCTGAGCAAGCGGGGCCATGGCTTTAAGGGTGTCGGTTTGCGCGTCTGTGGAAAGCCAGACGGTGGTTTGCCCGGCCGTTTGGCTGTTTTGCAAACGCTGGTCATTGGGAAAGCGCGGATCTATGGCATAGTCCGTGCCGGTTAAGCGAAACAGTTCGCGCAAGTGTGCGCTTAAGGCGCCGCGCGCACCGGCAATGTCTGCCTGTGCCTGCGAAACCTGCTTTTGGGCCATATATACGTCCAAGCGGCTTTTGGCCCCGGCCTTGAAAGAGGACTGCACGTCCTGCAACTGTTTGCGTGCCACACCCAGCTGACCGTTTAAAAAGTAGAGCTGTTCCAAATCGTTCTGCACGGCAAAATAGGCCTGGCGCACCTGCAAAAGCACCTGGCTGCGGGCAAAAGCGGCTTCTTGCTCTTTGGCGCTGGCGGCGGCGCGGGCGCTTTTGCTTTGGCCGCTGCGGGCGCCTGCGTCAAACAATATATATTGTACGGTCGGGCCGGCGGAATAGCCCCAGTTGTCACCAAACTCCATATTCATAGGCCCTATGGTAAGCGAGGGTACCTCCGACACCCACGAGCCTTGCGCGTCCAGCGTCAGCGTAGGGTAAAA
>CALUQA010000167.1 GCA_944322775.1 uncultured Elusimicrobiales bacterium | reverse complement strand
TTTAATGCCGGCTTCTTTCAAAGCGGCGTTGATTTTGTCAATTCTTCTTTCGTATCCTTCAAACGTAATCATAAATTTCTCTCCTGGGCTTACTCTTTGCGGGGGTCAATTTTCTTGACGGCTTCGTTAAAGCGGCCATAGGTTTTGACGTTGTCTTCAAAGGCTTTTTTGGCGTCGGTGCCTTCTTTGATGGCGTCCATCATCTTGCCCAGGTTAACGAATTTGTAGCCGATGATTTCGTTGTTTTTGTCCAAGCCGATTTCCAACACATAGCCTTCGGCCATTTCCAGATAGCGGGGGCCTTTGGCTTCGGTGCCGTACATCGTGCCGACCTGGCTGCGGTGACCTTTGCCCAGGTCTTCCATGCCGGCGCCGATAGGCAAGCCGTCATCGGAAAAAGCGCTCTGCGTGCGGCCATAGACAATTTGCAGGAACAGTTCGCGCATAGCGGTGTTGATAGCGTCGCAAACCAAGTCGGAGTTTAAGGCTTCCAAAATGGTTTTGCCCGGCAAAATTTCGGCAGCCATAGCGGCCGAGTGCGTCATGCCGGAGCAGCCCAAGGTTTCCACCAAGGCTTCTTTAATCACGCCGTTTTTGACGTTGAGCGTCAGTTTGCAGGCGCCCTGTTGCGGGGCGCACCAACCCACACCGTGGGTCAAACCGCTGATATCGCCAATTTGTTTGGCTTTAACCCATTTTCCTTCTTCAGGAATCGGGGCCGGATCATGCTTGGCGCCTTTGCAGACGCAGCACATTTCTTTGACTTCGGGGGTGCATTTTTCGCAGCTCATGAAAGTCTCCTAATGAAAATAATAAATCTTACTTATATATTTTACAAAAAATAAAGCCCGGCGGTAGCCTCTAGGACAAAACATTTCCCAGTAAGGAACAAACAACGCCCCCCGCGAAGCAGGCACTGTGGCCGCCATTAAACAGACTAAATGATATTTCCGCCAAAACCTGCGCTTATTTGCTTTCTGCATACAAACGGGACTTGCTTTTTGAGAAGAACATTTTTACAATGGGGGTAGACGCAAAAAAAGGAGATTACCATGACCGTGAAAATACCGACCGACCAACTGCCTACTTCCACCTTTACCTGCGGCCCCAGCCAGGGCCACCCCGTCGTGCGCGAAACGCCGCTTTATAAAACCTATTTTGAACGCAGCCACCGCGCCAAAGATATTTCCACCGACGGCCTGTATAAAGAAGCCGCCGACAATTTGCGCAAACTTTTAGACCTGCCGGCCGACTACACCGTCATCTTTTTTATGGGCGGCGCCACGCCGGCCTTGGACGCCGTGGCCTGGAGCTTGACGACAAACTCCATTTCCGGTTTAAGTTTTGGGGCATTTTCCAAACTGTGGTGCAAAAAAATTGCTTCCTGCCTGGAAGACACCGTCAAAAAAGATTTTAAAGAAGCCGCCGAAGGCGAGTTCTTCCCCGCGCAAAAGCCCGACTATAATGCCAGCCTGGTGGTGCTGACGCCCAATGAAACCTCCACGGGCACGCAAATCCCCAATGAGTATTTGGAAGAAGCCTGGAAAAGCAAAGGGCCCGACACCTTAATCGCCTGGGACTGCACCTCTTGCGCGGGCGGACGCGTGTTGCCCAAAAACAAATTTGACGTGATGGTTTTTTCCATGCAAAAATGCTTTGGCGTGGGCGGCGGCAGCAGCGTTATCATCTTAAGCCCGGCCGCGGTTAAACGCATTGAAGAAGCCAAAAAATACCGCCGCATTCCCTATTCCTTGGATTTGACGGAAGCCGTCAAAAAAGCGCAGGAAAAAGCCCAAACCGTCAATACCCCCTCCACCACCAATATTTGGATGTTTAACGAAGCCTGCAAATGGATGAACGACAACGGCGGCCTGCAAGCCATGGACGCGCTGTGCCGCAAACACTACGACTATCTGATGAAATGGGTGAACGGCACGGACTGGCTGGCCCCGCTGATTAAAAACGAGGCCAACCGCTCTTACACCACGCTGACGCTGGAAATTACGGACCCGAAAATTGACGGGGCCGAAATCAGCAAAGCGCTTAAAGCCACGGGCCTGCCCAACCTGCAGGACGGCATTAAAAAATATTCGTCCGTCAAACAAAACTCGCTGCGCATTGCGTGCTTCCCGTTTGTGGACATTCACGGTACGCCGCAATATGAAAAACTGACCAAGGCCGTAGACGCCATCGTGGCCGATTTGCGCGCCAATGCGGAGGGCAAATAAAAATATTAATTGCAGACAAATTTCCGTCCCACTGGGCCGAAGTGCTGGCCAAACAGGGCCATCAAATCACCTCCGACCCGTCTTTAGACGAAAACACGCTGCCCGGCGCGATAAAAGACCATGAAATTTTAATCGTGCGCAGCACCAAAGTCCCCGCCGCCGTCATAGACGCGGGCACGGCATTAAAGCTGATTATCCGCGCCGGCGCGGGCACCAACACCATTGACGTTAAACACGCCGCCGAAAAAGGCGTGGCCGTGTGCAACTGCCCGGGCACCAACTCCATTGCCGTGGCGGAACTGACCATGGGGCTTATTTTGGCCCTGGACAGACGCATTTACCACAACACCAAAGACTTACGCGAAGGCAAATGGAACAAAGGCGAATACGGCAAGGCCAAGGGGCTTTTTGGGCGCACGCTGGGCATTATCGGCCTGGGGCACATTGGCAAAGAGGTGGCCAAACGCGCCGAAGCCTTTGGCATGAAAGTGGTGGCCTATGACCCCAACGACAAAGCCGAAGAATTTACCGCCATTGGCGTAACGCCCGAGCCGGACATTTACACCTTGGCCGCCCTAAGCGACGTCATTACC
>CALUQA010000166.1 GCA_944322775.1 uncultured Elusimicrobiales bacterium | reverse complement strand
CCATAAAAATGATGTCGTAGCCTTCGTTATCGCTGTAAGAAAGCAAATAGTCCAGCGGTTTAAGCACGTCGCCTTTAATCACGCGGGCGCGGTCTTCAAAGCCCAGGTGGGCCAAATTGCGGTGAATGTTTTTAATACAGGCGGGTTCCCGGTCCACACTTACCACGCGCATGGCCCCGCGCGAAAGCGCCTCCAAAGACACATTGCCCGTGCCGGCAAACAAATCCAGCCACATCGCCCCCGAAAGGCGCGGGCGCAAAATGTCAAAGACGGACTGTTTTATTCGGTCCGAAATGGGTTTTACCGGCAAATTTTTGGAGACGGAAAATATCCGCCGCCCTCTGGCTGTTCCAGCAATAATACGCATAGGTTTCCTTTACAGTTGGGCAATGCCTTCTTTAATGGCGTAGCGCACCAGCTCTGCCTGTTTGTGAATGCCCAATTTCTTCATAATATTGTTGCGGTGCACGTGAATGGTGTTTAAAGAAAGATTAAACGTTTTGGCAATTTGTTTGCTGCTGTAGCCTTCGGCAATCAGCTGCAGCACTTCTTTTTCTTTCGGGGTCAGGCCCGTCACGTCGCGCTTGCGCGGCGAAGTTTTGCCCAAAAAGCCTTGCACAATATATTTGGACACTTTGCTGCACAAATAAAAGCGCCCCGCGGCCACTTCGTTAATGGCGTCCACAATTTCGTCGGCGGTGGACACTTTTACAATAAAGCCTTTGGCCCCGGCCTTTAGGGCTTTTTCCACGGAAAGGCGGTCGTCATACATGCTTAAAATGACCACCTTGGCATCGGGTTTCATTTTAACCAAACGCTGTGTGGCTTCCACCCCGTTTAAAATGGGCATAGAAATATCAACGACATACACGTCGGCATCGTTTTTGGCCGCCCATTCCACCAGTTCTTTCCCATTGGAAATTTCGGCCACCACCTGCATATCTTTGCCTTTGCGTTCCAACACGGCGCGTACGCCGTCACGCACGATGGCGTGATCGTCTGCCAATACCACTTTTATGCTCATATGTTGTTCACCCCATAGACGACCTTTGGGCACGTTGCTTCTATCACGGTGCCTTTGCCAGGTTCGCTTTTGATTGTAAATTTGCCGCCTAAATAGGCCACGCTGTCGCGCATGGACAAGAGGCCAATGTGTTCAATAGACTGCTGGGAGGATTGCTCAAAGCCTTTGCCGTTGTCGCGCACGCGCAGCAGCACGTCTTTTTCCCCCCGTTTGATAACTACGTCCACCCGCGTGGCGCCCGAATGTTTAATTACATTATTCAGGCTTTCCTGCGCCACACGGTATAAAACGATTTTCACTTCGTCAGACACGGGCACGTCATCATCGGTTTGCGCTTTAAAGGTATGTTTAATGCCTTTATAATGCGTCATGTTATCAAGCAGTTCCTGCACGGCGTCGGCCAGCGTAATCGTTTCCAAATTGGGCGGACGCAGGCTGACCACAATATTTTTGACGCGTTCAATGCAGTTTTTAATTTGCGCGTCCAAATCGGAAATATCTTTTAAGGCTTGTTTTTGGTCACCGGTTTCCACGCTTTGTTTTACCATGCTTAAAAGCGAAGTTAAAATCACCGCCGCGGAACCGATTTCATCGTGCAAAGCGGAAGATATTTTTTTGCGTTCTTCTTCCCGGGCCATCAAAAGCAATTGGGAAAATGTCTTTCCGCCCAACTCTTTTAAAAAATGGGTGTGGGCATATTTATAGGCCCAAGAGGTAATGTTTTTAACCAGCCCCAGCACACTGCCCACCTTGCCGGCACTGTCGCGCAGCGGAATGAGTGTGGACTGAAAAAAGCAGGTGTCTTTGCCTTGGTTCATGCTCCATTCGTAGGTGACCACTTCCCCCAGGCTGGCCTTTTGATAGGCGCGCTGATGCACCGGCTGATTGGTGTCGGTGATATCCTGCGTGGCAAAGCCTTTGGGCTTGCCGAACATAAACACTTGTTTGTCGCGGGTGTCAGCTATATACACCAGGTCATAGCCTTCCACGCCCTGTTCTTTAACAGAGGACACGGCATCGGAATCGCCCACAAACAAAGATGTTTCGGCGCACTCGTCCGGGCACGGATAAATACAACTCTTTTTCGGTTCTTCGGGCCGGGCCATGTTTTCCCCCGCAAAATAGGATAGTTAGATTTTACTATTTTTTGACCTATTTTCCACACGCATGCTAACCTTAAAAGCAAAAACCGGCAAAAACACTTTTTCCCCGCGCAGATAAAGGCGGCTTAAAAATAAGTTTGGTATAATTAAGATAATGAGAAATATAGGCAAATTTTTAACTTCCAAATTCTTTTTATACTGCGTGTTGGCCGGGCTTTTTGTATGCATCATCGGCGGCGCGGTGTTTATGCGCTACATTTTTTCGGGCATTCCTCCCGTGTATGAAATGGAGGAATACACCCCTTCTTTAACCACCAAAGTATTTGACCGCAACGGCAAGCTTATTCACGAGTTTTCAATTGAAAAGCGCAGCATGGTGACTTTGGAAGAAATCCCCGTGGACCTGCAAAACGGTGTGGTGGCCATGGAAGACCGCGACTTTTTTGAACATGCCGGTTTTTCCGTACGCGGCATTTTGCGCGCTTTAATGCATGATATTATAAGCGGCAGCGCCAAGCAGGGCGGCTCTACGCTTACGCAGCAGCTTTCGCGCGGGGTGTTTTTGACCCAGCAGAAAAAGATTATCCGCAAAATACGCGAAATTATTTTGGCCGTGCAAATAGAGCACCGCTTCAGCAAGCCGGAAATTTTGCAGCTGTATTTAAACGAAATTTACCTCGGCAGCGGGGCCTATGGCGTAAAGGCAGCGGCCAAGCGCTATTTTAACAAGGAACTGTCCGAACTTACCACCGGTGAGGCGGCCCTGATCGTGGGGCTTATTCCCTCCCCGGGCAACTATAACCCTTTTGCCAACCCCGAACGCGCCAAAGCGCGCCGCGACCTGGTGCTGCAGGTAATGTACGAACAGGGCTATATCACCAAAGAAGATTTGGAAACCGCCAAAGCAGAACCCCTGCCCGAAAAAGAACCCGCACCGGACGGCGAAAAACCGGGCCTGTATTTTATTGAACAGGTGCGCCGCATTTTAGAGCCCAAATACGGCACGGAAACCTTGTGGAAAGGCGGTTTAAACATTTACACCACCGTAGACATTGACCAGCAAGCCATTGCCGAAGAAATCATGAATCAAAAACTCAACGATTTGGACATGGTGGTGGCCGAAGGCGTGGGCACAGAAAGTGAACCCGAAGACCCCGGCGCCGAAGTGGAGAAAGTGGAAGCCAAGGACCCCAATGCCCACGTAAGCGAACCGGCGGACGCA
Organism: uncultured Elusimicrobiales bacterium; assembly: GCA_944322775.1. Classification (GTDB taxonomy): domain Bacteria; phylum Elusimicrobiota; class Elusimicrobia; order Elusimicrobiales; family Elusimicrobiaceae; genus Avelusimicrobium. The sequence continues at coordinate 4 of CALUQA010000166.1, read as the reverse complement.
CCGT
>CALUQA010000165.1 GCA_944322775.1 uncultured Elusimicrobiales bacterium | reverse complement strand
AGCACCTGCGAATCCGGATTATAATAGCTAAAATCGGCAAATGAATAGAAAGTTCCCTGCGGCTTTTGCACGCGCAAATGCGGGATTTGCGCCAGCTCTGCCAGCAGTACGTTTCTATTCTGTTCCAACAAAGAGCAAAGTTCTTTAATGCAGCTTTGGTCTCCGTTCAAGGCAGCGGCGGCCGCCGTTTCCGACAGGTCACTGTTGCACGAAGTGCTCTGGGCTTGCATGCGGCCCATGGCGCTGATTAAAGTTTTATTTTCCGACACTGCCCACCCAATGCGCAGCCCCGTCAGGCCGTATACTTTGGATACGCCGTTGACGACGACCAGGTTTTGGCCCTGCGTGCTGTATTTATGCGGGTTAGGGCATACTTTTTTGTCAAAGACGAGCTTATGGTAAATATCGTCCATGACTAAAAAAACGTTTTTCTTTTCGGCCAGCTGTACGGTTTGTTTGATAAAATCTTCGTCAAAAATCTGGCCCGAAGGATTGTTGGGGCTGTTGAGCAAAATGGCTTTGGTCTTGTCCGTCACCGCGGCGGCCAGCTGCTCAAAACGCACGCACAGCTGCCCCGCGTCCGGGCGGACGATAACGGGCGTGCCGCCGGCCATTTTGACCATTTCCGGGTAGCTTACCCAATACGGCGCGGGGAAGACCACTTCGTCGCCTTCGTTCACGGCCGCGAGCAAAAAGTTAAACAAAGCCTGTTTGGCCCCCGCGGAAATGATAATGTTTTCCGCAGACACCTGCCAGTCGTAATTTTCTAAGGTGTATTTGGCAACCGCCTCTTTCAGTTCCGGCGTGCCGCTGGAAGGAGAATATTTTATTTTGCGGCTTTTAGCCTTGGCCACAATAGCGTCCACAGCCGAAAGCGGCGCGGGAAAAACGGGTTCACCGCCGCCCAAATGCACAATGGGCTTGCCTTCTTTTTTCAGCGCGCGCGCCAACGCATTGATTTTCAGCGTAGGAGAATCGCCAATGGTTTGCGCACGTTTGCTTAAGGTTAAATCGGACATACGGTAAAAACTCCTTACCCTCATTGTAACATTTAATGAAGCCAAAAGGGATAGTCTTTTCTGCGCTTTAGCCTCCGGCCCAAAAAATGCTTTTGCGGTGCGGGGTTTCCTCCGCACCGCAAGATTTTATTTTTTAATATTTTCCAATGTTTTCAGTACCGGGGCCAACTGTTCCAAAGTCAGGCCTTCCACGCCGCCTCTGTCTGCCGCGGCGGCAATGTCGGGGCTTAGGGGCAGGCGCGCCGTGGCGGGTATGCCAAAGGTTTTGGCGGTTTCTTCCACACGGCTGTGGCCAAAAATTTCATGCTTTTTGCCGCAGTCGGAGCAGACGAAATAGCTCATGTTTTCCACCAGGGCGGCCAAAGGCAGGTTCATCATTTTGGCCATTTTGACGGCCTTTTCCACAATCATGCCCACCAATTCCTGAGGACTGGTCACAAACACAATTCCGTCCACCGGCAGGCTTTGGAAGACCGTTAAGGTCACGTCCCCCGTGCCGGGCGGCATGTCCACAAACAGAATATCCACATCGTCCCAAATCACTTCCGTCCAAAACTGTTTGACCGTGCCCGTAATCAGCGGGCCGCGCCAGATGACGGGGTCGGTTTCGTTATCCAAAAGCAAATTTAAAGACATCAGCTGCACGCCGCCCTTGCTGAGCACCGGGTAAACGCCGCTTTGGTCGCCTTTGGCGCGTTCGTGCACGCCAAACATTTTGGGGATAGACGGGCCCGTAATATCCGCGTCCAGCACGCCGGCGCGCAAGCCTTGCTTTTGCGCGGCGCTGGCCAACAGGGCCGTAACTAACGATTTACCCACGCCCCCCTTGCCGCTGCACACGGCAATTACTTTTTGAATACGGGCATGCGGATTGGGTTTTTCTATCAGGCTTTGCGGCTCTTGCCGCTGCCCGCAGTTTTGACTGCAGGAAGCGCAGTCGTGATTGCATTCACTCATGTAAATCTCCTCAGGTGCGGAAATCCGCGTCCTTATAACAAATTAAAATTTTCGTCCGTCAACCCCACCAGCAACAGGGAACCGTTTGGCAAAACGGCCGCTTTGGCATAGGCGGCATTTTCATATTTTTTGCCGGTGCCTTCCTGAAAATAAAACTGGTGCGGCACGCGGTAACTGGGGCCCAGGGTTTTTATGCTTACCGTTTGGGACTGTTCTTGCGGCGTATTGGCCTGCGCGGCAAGGGCTTCTTTTCCTTCGGCAACGGGCAAAGAAAGCACGTCATTTTCCCCCACCTGCAGCACCAGCGGCTGGCCTTGTTTTGCCAGATACGGCCTTTCAAAATCATAATTTACCTGCATATAATCGCCGCTTAACAGGGCGCGCGGGTCAAACGGTTCTATTTTTAAATACACCGTGCGGGCCGTTTGCAAAGCCCGCTGGGTGTTTAGGGCGTAGCCGCCCAAAAAACCGGCCAGTACACAAGATAAAAGAAAAAACCATTTAGCACGCATAATGCCCCCTTTTCTGCCAGGCGTACACCAAAAGCAATACAAGCCCCACCGCCCACAGATAATACGCTTTTACCAAAAGCGTGGTTTGCATGTGATAGTACAGCCAAATTAAAGACGCCGCAAACACCACAAACCCGGCAATTTTAAGGCTCAGGCGGTTTTGCCCAAAGGCCAGCGCCAGCAAGGCAACGCCCATCACCGTGCCGCTGTTGGTCAAATAGCAAAGCAGTATGATAAGTACCGCTAGGCCTATATTAAATTTTTCTTTCGTGCGCCAGGCGTACACCCCGCACAGACAAGCGCCCAACAACAAAGTGTTCAGCGCCAACCCAAACGGAGCCGCGCCAAACAAACCCAAAACAAACGCCACCGCGCAGGAAGGCAAAATTCCCCACGCCAAAGGGCTGACCTTTTCACTGGGCACAAAGAAAAGCACATACGCCAGCACAAAAAGCACTATGCTGAGCGTTTCCATATAGGGCCATATTTCCGTTTGATACTCAAACAGCCAATACTGCAAAGCCAGCATACTGCAAAAAGCCATGACGGCGCGGTCCATTTTTTGCGTAAAAACAAAGTAACTGACGGCAGACACCGCCCACACCAAAAGGCATATTTGCCCCGGGGTTAATTTCCACAAAAAAACCATGCCAAAAATCAGCAACCCTTTGCCACAGAGGGAAAACGCCAGCGCCGCCTGCTCCATAAACGTCCCGGCCAGGCCGCTTTTGCGCCCCGCCGCATACACCAGCACGGCCGCCAGCGCCACAAACACGGCCCCCGGCCAAAGCAGGTTTTGCAAACCGATTAAAAACAGGGCCGCCACACACGCCATCCACGCCCCGATGGCCAGCAGGGCAGACACCATAAAGGGCAGTTTATTTTCCGTATTATTCATTTTCTCCCCCCTGTCTGCTTAACACATAAACGCCGCCCGCGCTGAGCACAAACACCGCAAGCACGGCCAGCACCGTCACAATATCCCCGCCGTAGCGCAGGGTGGAAATAATACGCTCGGCAAACAAAATATCCAAAGCCAGCGCACAAAAAGCAAGCTGCGTCGCCCCGCGTTTAAACCGCCAGGCGTAAACACCCAACAAAAGGATCAAACAAACCGCCGTCCAAAAGGCACCGTTCCAAAGCCCTATCCCGTGCAGCAAGCAAGCCCACAGAGCCGCCGCCAAAAAGAAAAGCGAAAACCAACCGCCTTTGCCGCGGCGCCGCGCGGTCCATTCGCTGGCGGCAAAACACAAAATATTCAGTGCAAACATACACCAAAAAAAACGGCCGCCGTCACTGGCATCGGCCATCGGGACCCAATAATAAGAAATAATATACAGGTTGCTTACCGCCGCCCACAACAGCCACAGCCAGCGGTTGCCCGCCAGCAAGGCAAGCGGCAAAAGGCTAAGCGCCCAGGCCAGGCAAAACTCGTACACAAAAGCCCCGCTTTGATACACCTGCCCGTACACTACCCAAAACAGCCCGATAAACAAACCGCACGCAAAAGAAAATGCTTTGCCTGTGCCGCTTTGCAACCCTTTTATATAGGCACCCCAGGCACAGACCAGCAAGCCCAAAAGCGGCAGGGCAAATTTGTACAGCGTGCCCAAAGCGGCCCAATTATAAGCCACAAAGCACACCGTGCCGGCCAAAAACAACGCCGCGCCCGTCAGGCCGCACAGCGGCACCGACCAGGCGGGCAGAGAAGATTTAAACGAAGCTAAAAATTCTTTCATATGTCTATTGTACTATTAAACGCACCCATTCGTAATTACTATAATAGATATATGGAAAACATTTTACAGTTAGCCCAACAAAATGCCCAGCAAGCCTTTGCCATGCTGCGCCAAAGCCGCGCGGTGACGGCGTGGGATTTGCAAGGGGCGGAAGTGCATATTGTCGGTTCTTTGGCCTGCGGGCTGTATTTTGACAGTCATGACATTGACCTGCATGTTTATACCGACCCGTTTGACATGGAAGACGCCTTTGCCGCCATGGCCATGATTGCCCAACAAAAAGGCTTTAAACGCCTTACCTGCCAAAACCTGCTGGACACGCCCGAAGCCTGCGTGGAATGGCACGTTTTTTTTGAAGACGAAAGAGGGCAGGAATGGAATTTGGACATTATCCACATCATGCGCTCCAGCCGCTACGACGGCTATTTTGAAAAGCAAGCCGCCGCCATCAAAGAAATGCTGACAGACGACACCCGCACCGCCATTTTGAACATAAAAAAGGCCCTGCCCAAAACGCCGCACATCGGCGGCATTTGGATATACACCGCCGTTTTGCGCGACGGGGTGCGCACCGCAGAACAATTTAATGAATGGTACGCCAAACAGGATAAAAACCAAATACTGTGCTGGCCGCTTAAAAAATGATTTATCTTATTGTTCTTTTGCTTTTAGTGGCCGTTTATGTGGTCTTGGGACGCAAAGCCGATGAGTTTATTTTTCATCCGGTGCGCGGTTTTTTGCCCGAAAAACTGCCGGCGGAGCCGTTTTTTCTGCCCAGTGCAAAAGGCAAAATACAGGCCCTGTATATCCCGGCACAAAAAGACAAGGACACTATTTTGTTCTTCCACGGCAACGGCGGTAACCTTTCCCACTTTGCCCCGTTTGCAGAGCGTTACGCCGCACAGGGCCTGGGGGTTTTGCTTTTTGACTACCGCGGCTTTGGCCACAGCACCGGCCGCGCCAGTGAAAAAAACGCCTACCAGGACGGACAGGCGGTGCTGAACTATTTGCTGCACGGCAAAAAAATCCCGCCGCGGAAAATTATTTTATGGGGCTTTTCTTTAGGCAATGCCGTTTGTTTGCAAACGGCGTTAAACAATGCCGCTTTGCCCTTTAAGGCCGTCATTGCGCAAAGTCCGTTTACCTCCAGCATAGAAATGGGCGCTTTCCGTCTGGACAAGCACTATAAACCCTGGTCTTTAAAACAACGGCTTGTGCTTCCCTTTCTGCACCTTATTTTATGCGCCAGAAGCTGCGACAATACCCGCAAAATCGGCCGTATTGTCCCCCCGCTGCTGGTGGCATACAGCAAAGCGGACGAAACTGTCCCCTGGCAAATGAGCGCGGCGCTGGCGCGCCTGGCCCCGCACGGAACGCAGGCTTATGCCTCCCCCGTGGGCGCACATGGGGAGTTTGGCTGGCTGGAAAAACGCGCGCTGGAATTTGTGGCTTCCTGCCGATAGAACAGCCAACGCAAAGCCTCTGTCCGCGCGCCCTCGCTGTGCAGGGAAGAGCCCAAACAGGCCCCTTCGGCAAGAGGACGCCACAGTTTGTTATAATATAAAGAGATTTGGAGAGGTGTGTGAGTGGTCGAAACAGCAGGTCTCGAAAACCTGTAAGCCGCAAGGCTTCGAGGGTTCGAATCCCTCCCTCTCCGTAGATTTTAAACCCCGCGTTCCGTTTGGAAGGCGGGGTTTTGCATAAAAGCGATTTATTTTCTGTTTGGGTTTTTGGGCGCCCAGCCTTTTTTAACGCGCTCCTCCTGTTCAAAAAGCTCTTTAATGCTCCACAAACACGTAAAGCCCAACATGCTTATCAGGCATGCCCAGGCCATATGCCGCATAAACAAGGCCCATGCCAAACAGCCCAGGCCCGCCGCTAAAAATACGGGCCATATTTTTTTGGAGAAATAATATTCCCCCTTAATGACTATCGGGTGAAACACCCCGATAATCACAAAACTGCCAAGCCCCACCAAAATGCTTTGCCAGTTCATAGTTCACCCCCTGCCTTTGTTGTAGCAAAAAAGGTGCCAAAACAACCCCCCCGCTTTTGGGCGGGGGTTTAAAAACTTATTTTACCTATTTTCCTTCTTCATCCATTGTAGGCCAACGTCTTGTAGCAGCTTTAGCTACTTCTCTGGAAATTTCATGAGCAAGAGCCGTATTTTCCGCTGCCAAAGAAGCTTGCGCTTTGTTTAAAGCCTCCGCCGCTGCCGCCGCAGAAGCATCTGCTGCCATTTTGGCTTTGGCTGCCGCGTCCGCCGCCGCTTTGGCTTTTATTGCCGCCGCGGAAGCCGCGGTAGAAGTGGTATCTGCCGCCAACTTGGCCTGCAAGGCAGAAGCTGCTGCCGTTTTGGCTTTAAGCGCGGCTGCATCGGCCGCTGCTTGGGCAGCATCGGCTTCTTTCTTGGCTTGGGCAGCCGTTTCATTAGCCGCAGACACGGCCGCAGAAGACACGGCTTGCACTTTGGTCAGCGTCGCACGGGCAGACTGCGCCGCCGCTTGTGCTTCCGCACGGTGGATGGCGTCCGCCTTAGCCGCTACTTGCGAAACGGCCCTCTCTGTAGATTGGGCATTAGCCACGGCTTCCTGGGCAGACTTAGCCACCCCGTCTGCCGCCGCTTTGGCTTTGGCTGCCGCCTGTGCAGATACTTTGGCCTTTGCCGCCGCATTGGCAGCAGCAACAGCAGAAGCATCCGCATCCGCCTTGGCTTTTGTGGCCGCCTGTACTGACAATTTGGCTTTAGCTGCCGTATCTGCCGCCGCTGCCGCCGCAAGATCTGCTGCGGCTTTGGTTTTGGCTGCTTCCTGAGCCGACAAATTGGCTTTAGTTACCGCAGCCGTAGCAGCCTCAACAGCCGCACCGGCTGCTCTTTGTGCCGCCATATTGGCGCCGTATTGAGCTTTGACTTTATTTCTGGCTTTAAGGATTTCCGTATTTTCCTCTTGCGTAAGGCCATTGGAAACCTTTGGAATAAAGCCCGTATTCGAATTTTGCGCAAGAACAAAAGGAACGGCCATTAAGCATACAACGGCAGCAAATAACATTTTGTTTATTATTTTCATGTGTTTTCCTCCGCATTTAGTTTTTTTATATTATACCTGTTTATTTTAATTTTACAAGGTAAAACCCCCGCTTTGGGGGCGGGGGTCCTGTTTTTGAGTTTGTGAGGTTGTTACATGTTAAATAACAGTAACAATAACAGGCCTAAAAAGACACAGCACAAAAGCAGTTTGGTAAGCCCCAAATGTTTTTTGAGCCAGCTGTTAAACGTGGCCGACTCTTTGCCGCACAACGCCAGCACAAACACCAGCACCAGCGGCACGATAAACATCAGGTTATAAAGCACCAGGTATTCGGCCGCTTTAAAGAAATGTTTGTCGGCTTCCTTTAAAACGACCATAATCGTGGGCAAATACACCTGCCCCGTGCACACCGCTTCCACCAAAGACACCACAAACCCCACACAGCACGCCGCCAACACCAAACGCCAGGAAGAGCTGTGTTTGTCTTTTAAGAAGAAACGCATCACCTTGTGAATATATTCTTTATAACTGCGCGGCAACTGCAAAAGCATTTTGTCGGATTGTTTGGTTTTGCGGTAAATCCAAAAGTCGTACAGGCTGAGCACAAAGAACAGCGCACACAAAGCAATCGTCGCCCACTGAATGGCCAGCGTAATATAGGTAAGCCCTTTCATGGCATACAAAAAGCGGAAAAAGCCCAGCCCCAGCAACATATATGCCGCAAAGACGGAGGCACAATAGGCAGAGCCCACCAAAATAATTTCTTTGCGATTGTATTTATAGACGGCCAAGAAAGAAATGAAAAATACAATCACTGCAAAAGCGCACGGGTTAATACCGTCGGCCAACCCGGCTCCGATAATGGCCCACACCGTAATTTGGTTAAAAAACGCCTCATGCTGGGCCAGGGCCGCGTCTTGGGCGGCTGCTTCGGGCTCCGGTGTGGCAGGCTGGGCGTTGGTTTCCGCCTCGGCCGGCGCGGTTTGGGCAGCTTCAGCCGCTTTGGCTCCTTGCGCGGGGGCAGGCTGAGCTTCTTGTTTTTTTACGGCAGTTTGCGCTTTCGCCTTTTGCACCGCTGCGGCAGGTTTGCTTTGGGCGGCAGCTTCTTTGGCGGCTTTTTCAGAAGCGGTCTGCTGTGCCGCTTCTTCGGCGCGGCGGCTTTGCAGCAAGGCTTGCAGTACTTCTTCGCTGCGGTTGCCGATAGAGCGGGGATAGCCCTGCAGCACCTCATCGCCAATCACCATGGCCGGTATGCCGGCGGAGTTAACCCCTTTTTCTTTTAAAATCTGCAAAAAGATAATATTGCCCCCGTTTTGCGTTACGTCATAGCGCAAAATGGTAATTTCCCCTTTATGTTTGGCGGCAAAAGCGTCCACAAAGCCGTCTTGCTCCATATGCCGGCAATGCGGGCAATAAGGAGAGGTAAACACCAACACTTCCACCGGTTCGGCCGCCCAAGCGGGCACGGCCCACAGGCACAGCGCCACAAACAAGGCGGAAAATAGTTTAAACATAAACTTCTTTTTCATAGTTACTCCTAACACATGGTATCGCATAATTTAAATTCTTTTAATTGGGAAGGATACTTCTGCTGGCATTGGTGCAGCTGCTGTTGCTCTTTGGCCGTGCACACCGTGCAAGCCACGGCGGCCAGCTCTTGGCGCAGCTGCAAAAGCGTTTGTTTGTCGTAGTCCGTCAGTTTGTTTTTGCAGGTGCAGTCTTCTTCGCTTTGGGCCAAGGCGCGCGCCAGCAAATAGCGCCCGTTTAATTTGGCGCAGTCTTCTTCGCTCAGTTCCTGCTCTTGCGCAGTGGCCGGGGCAACCGGCAAATGCCGCATCACAAAAAAGCCTGCCGCCAGCACAAACACCACACTGGCCGCCATGGCCAGCACGGGCCGCCACGGTTTGGAAGCCGGCACCGGGCGCATCACCCGTGCCCACACCCGCTTTTTGGCTTCGTCTTGCGGGTCAAAGTCCAACAAAGAGGCTTTGTCCAACCAATCTTTTTGTTCTTTCATAAATTCTCCATATCGTGCCGCATTTTTTGCACGGCACGCAGGGCGATGGTGCCCACATTGCTTTCGCTTAAGCCCGTCACGGCCGCAATTTGGCGGTTGTTCAGGCCCGAATAAAATTTTAAAGAAATCACGTCTCTTTCCCGCGCCGACAATTTGGCCGCCGCTTCCAGCAAGCGCCGTTTCTGTTCGTCTTGCTGCAAGGTTTGCAGGGGGCCTTTGTCTGTGCCGGGCAAATATTCTTCCGCCTGTGTAATGGAAAAGAAATGCTTTACCCAATACAGGCGGCGGTGCATGTTAATTTCGTTGCGGGCAATGGTAAAAATCCAGGGGGCAAAATCCCCTTTTGCGGCGTCAAACCGGTCCATATGCTCGTAAGCTTTGCGCCAGGCTTGGGCGCATAAATCTTCGGCCAGGGCCGGGTCTTTTACGCTCACAAGCACATAGGCATACACCCGTTTAAAGTACAATTCATAAAAATCTTCAAAAGGCGCCATACACTTATATTATGCTCCCGCTTAAAAAGTATCACACATATCTTATTAATTTTGCCGCACCGCCGTCCGCAACCAGTTTTGCTATCATATATTTATGACGCAAACACCGGCTATACACTCCCCCTCCCGGGAAGAAAAACAATTTATCATCATGACGCAAACCCCCATAGGCAAATTGGTGGCGCGGCTTTCGGTGCCGACGGTCATCAGCATGCTGGTGTCTGCCATATACAATATTACCGATACTTTTTATGTGGCCCACTTGGGCGAAAGCGCCGCCGGCGCGGTGGGGGTGGTGTTTTCGCTGATGTCCTTAATTCAGGCGCTTGGCATGGGGGTGGGCATGGGCGCTTCCAGCCTGGTCAGCCGCTGTTTGGGGCGGCGCGACCAGCAAACGGCTTCCAAATATGTTTCTTCCGCCTTCTTTTTTGGAGCGTTTATCGGGCTGTGCATTTTGATATTGGGTGAAATAAACGTAAACCGCCTGATGCGCTGGCTGGGCAGCACAGACACCATTTTGCCCTACGCCTGCGCTTACGGCCACTACATTTTGATAGCCGCCCCCCTTATGTGCGCCGCCTTTGTGCTTAACACCACGTTGCGGGCAGAGGGCAAGGCGGTGTTTTCCATGATTGGGCTTACCACGGGGGCCATTTTAAACATTGCCATTGCGCCCGTCTTTATATATATATTGGATATGGGCATTGCCGGCGCGGCGCTGGCAGTGCTGATTTGCCAAACTATCAGCCTGCTTATTTTGCTTTCTTTCTTTGTGCGCAAAAAAAGCGTGACCACTTTGTCCTGGAAGCTGGTCAGCCGCCATTGGCGCGACTATTGGGACTTGGTGCGCCTGGGTTCCCCCACCACATTGCGCCAGGGTTTTGCCTCACTGGCCATGGCCTTGCTTAACATTAAAGCCGCCCCGTTTGGCGACGCCGCCGTGGCGGCGGTGAGCATTGCCACCAAAATTTATTTGGCCATGCGCGGCATTGTGCTGGGCATCGGCCAAGCCATGCAGCCGGTGGCCGGCTATAACCATGGGGCCAAACTCTATGACCGCGTGAGAGAGGCTTTTTGGGTATCTGCCCGCGCCGGCACGATTATCTGCACCGTGGCCGCCGTGGCCTTGGCCGTGTGGGCACGCCCGGTGATAGCGGCCTTCCGCACCGGCAACGAAGACGTGGTCATTATCGGCGTGCAAACCTTATATTTCTTCTGCGCGGCTTTGCCCTTTTTGGCTTATTCCACATACGTCAACCAACTGCTGCAAATTTTAGGCCAGGCCAAAAGCGCGGCTTTTTTGGCCAGCTGCCGCCAGGGCATTATGTTTTTGCCGCTGGTTTTTATTCTGCCGCATTACTTTGGCCTTTACGGGGTGGAAGCCACACAGCCCGCCGCCGACATGCTTACTTTTTTTGTCTCTATCCCCTTTTTAATGCATTTCTTCCGCAAGTATCAAACCTCTCGCCGTCCGCTGGGCACCAAACGCCGCCTGCGCTTAATTTATCTTAAGCTGGCCCGCAAACTGAACCATTGGACGGAGCCTTATAACTAGTTTCAAGACCATAAAAAAACGGAAAGCTTTTTGCTTTCCGTTTTTTATATTTTCAAACTAGTATCAATCAAGCACCGTTTTAAGCTTATGGGACACATACACCTTGTCTTGTTTATTGCTAAATACTTTAGAATCATTCAGATCTTTGCTTTTTTGTTTTTGTGCCCGCAAAGCAGCCATCAGCCGTTCCCGGGCAATGGCTTTATCCTGTTCCATAAATTCGCGCAACTGTGTGCCAATATCAGCCCCGGCTTTATCTGCCGCCAAGGTGGCTTTTTCGGCTTTATCGCCGCGGCTTATTTTTCTGTAAATACTATACAGTTTTACAATTAAATGTGCCGGCTCGCCCGCATAGCCCGCCACCATGGTTCCAAAGAAATGGTACCAATCCCCAAATTTATTTGGGCTGGCTTTATATAAATCCACCAGCTTTTGGTTAACCAGGGTGTTTTCCCTTTCGGCCTCAAACGTAGCATCAGAAAGAACATTTTCAATGGTCAAAAGCGTCAGATACACGTTCCCTTTGTTTAACACATAACTTTGCCGAAACAGGTCCTCAATCGTAACGGAAAGATCGGGGCGGTTTATAATCCATTCAATTAAATTTTCCTCTTGGCCCACATATAAAAAACGAGAAGAAGAAGCCGTTGCCAACGCTACTACCAGTTTAGAAAGACCAGTATTGGGTTCAATGGCCCAGGCATGTGCTTTTCCCGGGGTGGCTTCCAACCCCAATCTTTCCTCAGACAAAATAATTTGACGCAAATTACGGAATGTCTGTTCCACATTAAAAGTAGGCATTGCTTTGCTGTTATCCGTCATACGGGGTGTCGTAATCGGAAGGATGGGATTTTCCTTCATAAAACGGGGAGCCCGAAGTTGTGAATCCTGCGGCGGAACGTTCTTAAACAAAATGCATTTTTTAATGCCGGTTTCACACGTATCCCAAAACAGCTGTGTCAAGAACACATCCCCATCTTCATCTTGCAACATCAGCTTTTTTTGGGCATATTCCACCGCATTTTGCCCTTGTGCCCAAGCAGGAAAGGCAAACCCAATGAACATAAAAACGCTCAGCACCCAAATCATCAGCTTATTATAAAATGAATATTTCACATTTTCATCCCCAAACAATACTTTGAATCAATTACTGCACATCTGAGCTTTTTAAACAAGCAAGCTATACTATAAGAATAATAAAAATATTACTTATTTACACCCGTTTTTTAGGTCCATTATCCATAAGGGTCTTTTGGATATTTGAACTTAGGACCATATCTAAATTTGTTAAAATAATTATATGAGCCGCTTAAAAACGATTTTTTTCGGTACGCCGGACATCTCCGTACCGTATTTGGAACTATTGCATCAGATGACCGATGTACAGTTGGTGGTCACCCAAGCCGATAAGCCGCGCGGACGCGGCATGGTCATTACCCCCTGCCC
>CALUQA010000164.1 GCA_944322775.1 uncultured Elusimicrobiales bacterium | reverse complement strand
CGTTCCGACAAAAAACCGCTGATGGGCGAGCTGACCGCCAAGGCAATGGGAAAGGGCAAAATAAGCAGGCCCACTTTGACCGGGTCCATGTGCATAATGTCGGTTAAATAAAAAGGCAGCAAAATGGAATTGCAGAACAGGGCACAAAAGCCCAAAATAGCCACCGCCAGCCCAAAGGCAATGGTGCGGTTTTTAAAGGTGGCCAGCCCCAAAAAAGGCATCTTGGCCACTTTTTCCCGATGCAGAAACAAAAATCCAAAGATAAAGGCAACGGCAAAAGTCAGCAAAATTTGGGCCGAAAGCCAGGATTTGTTGGTGCCGGCGTCCAAGCCATACAGGAACGTAAAACAGGCGATGATAAAATAAACGGCACCGGCTACGTCCATTTTAAGTGTATTTTTGGCCTCAAAACGCGGAATAATGCGCAGCCCCCGCCAGACGCCTATTAAACAGACGGGGATATTGACCAAAAACACGGACGGCCAGCCAAAGTGCTGAATTAAAAATCCTCCCACGGCAGGCCCCGACAGCGAACCCAAGGCCACCACCGCCCCGACGGAGCCCAAAGCGCGGCCGCGGTCCTTGCCCGGGAAGGCCTTGGCTATAATGGCCTGAGAGTTGGCCACCATGGCAGAGCCGCCCAAGCCTTGCATGGCTCGGGCAAAAATCATCATAGGCAGGTTGGCGGCAAAAGAACACAGCACAGAGCCGATGCCAAAAGTCAAAAAACCAGCCAGATAGAGTTTTTTGCGGCTGTACATGTCGGAAAGTTTGCCAAATACGGGCAAAAAACACGTCAGCGTCAGCAGATAAATGGTAACCACCCATTGAATATTTTCCAAACTGGCGCCAAACTGGTCCGACATGGCGGGCAGGGCAATATTCACAATGCCCCCGTCCAGCGTGGACATAAACGTCCCCGTCGCCGTTACCGAAAAAATGCGCCATTTGCGCGGAAATTTAAATTTCTTCTTTTTCATAAAATAATCTTTTTCGTAAAAATATATTATAACTTTTTCGCCAGAGGTCTCGTTTAGCCGAATGTTTATTTTCCCCCTTTACAAAAGGGTCTTTTTAACTTAAACTATAATTATTCCTAATTTGTGCAGTTTGATGGGTAACTCTTAAAGAAGGGCTTTGGCCGTTTCGTTGTAAGAGCGGCTTTTGTTGCATTATAAAACCTAGGGCCCAGATAAAAAATAGGTCCAAATTTATAGGCAGCAAAGGCCTTTGGGCCCATGAAACATGACTGCAGCAAAGGTATACTGATAGAAGAAGGGACTATATATAGATTTGTCTTTATATTTAACTGAGGTCAACTTATGATTAAATTTTTATCGTTGTTTTTAAGCTTTTCTCTGCTGTTTACCACGGTGGCACCGTCGTATGCACAGGCCGTGTCCTCCGTGCGCGCCCAACGCAGCAAAATAAACTTGGGCTCTCGGCGTGATATATTAAAACAAAATTATGTTGTACCTCAGGATAACACGCGTGTAGTCCGCCCTAAATTATACACCGCCCCGGTTAAAGAAACCCCCAAAAACAATTCCGACGAAATGGACAAATTGACCAAAGCGGTGGAAAAACAAGCTGCCGCCGCTGCCGTTAAAGGCAACAGCGTAGAAGCTGCTATCGCCTATATTGAACAAGTTTTGCAGGAAGAACGCCAAAGAGCCGAAGAATACCGCCGCCGCGGCGGTGCCACCATTGGCCCTGCGCAGAGCACGTCTTCGCGCTATGTGACGGTGTTGCCTCGTTTAGATTTTATTTATGAAGGAACCCCCTCTTCTTCTGCCGCTTATCACAAAAAAACCTTGCCCCGCCAAACGTGGGCCTGGGCTGGCCTGCGCATGGACTTGAAAGGCTTATCTTCTTATAAAATGGTGGGAGATTGGGACGTGGAGACCTCTTGGAACCGCGCCCTGGGCCGCGAAGAATACATGTCCAACGGCAATGTTATCGGCAGCAGCACCCAGGTGGTGAAGGCTATTTCCACCTATGGTGTTTCGGACAAAGATGAAGAACTGGCCCGCACCTTTTTAACACAAATGCTGCAAAGAGACGGCTTGTGCGAACAGACCGGCAGCCGCTTGAAAGCAGGCAATGCACAGAATGAATATGAATTCAACCTGCATTCTGTTCCCCTCTGCCAATACAGCACGCAAATTATGGAAGCCCTGGCCGTTTTAGCCGTGCAATACAAAGACAATAAAGCCGTTGATGCCATTTACAACTATATGGTTTCCAAACATCGTGAAGCCCTGGCCCCGATGGTGGTAATGCAAGGGGTTGCTTTGCTGCAGGGTATTAACACGGACTATTCTTACGGCAAATTGAAAAGCTTTTTGCGTGATGTCGCCAAGCAAAACGGCGGCGACAAATTCCTGCATACCATCAGCTATATCTCTTTTGAAGGCTTGGGCAATTTGGCACAGGAACAAACCTCTTCGGGCAAACACCTGGATAACTATACGGCCCGCTATGCTTATTTGGATACCGACACTGCCAAAAAATATTACCCTAATTTAGATTTGAATATTGTAACGAAGCAGCCGTTGACCACAGACGGGAAATATCAGCTGCCGATGGGCAACGTGTATGAAGACATCGGCGTTATGCTGGCCACCGACAACAACCCCAGAAGCGCCGCTTTGGCCAAAGACATTTTGACCAGCGGAAACTATTCCTGGCCGTTGGTGACCGGCGTGCTGTTTGCCAATGAAGGACAGTTTGCCGCTTCTGCTTCTGCCGACAAGGCCGCTGCTATGTGGCAACACCTCTTGCAAGCCGATTATACCGATATGAACGAAGGCACCCAGCGCCGCATGAAATCGGCCGCGGCAAACGCTTTGTTGCGCCAAGGTTTAATCAGCCAAGAACAAAGCCAGCCCTATTTTGCCAAAGACAATAACAAATTTGCCCGCTATCAGCGCCAGGAAAAAGTAAATTTCGGTTTAGGCGCATTGGATATCCTGACGATTTTGGTTACCTTGCCCATGTTGGTCAAATCTGTGGCGCAAGGTTCTGTAAAAGCAATTGCCAAACTGCGCAATTTTGGCAAGGCGTCCGCTTCTGCCGCTAAGAAAAGCGGTGTTGTGACCCATATAGCCACGCCCACGGCTCCTCGTGCGGCTGCCCCTGCCGCGCAGGCTAATGCCGGCAGACAGGCCGCGGCCGTAAGCGCACAGGAAGCCTCCAGAGTTGGGCAGGAATGGCTCAATGCCGCCAAAGAATTGGACGCAGCCAAAAAAGCCCAAGAAGCTGCTTGGGTGGCTGCCCAGGCCGAAAAAGATGCCGCCCGTGCCGCTGCTGCAGCCGAACAAACCGTTACGACGGCCAAAACGGCTCCTGCCGCTGCAGTTACTTCAACGCCCCGTTCTCCTGCTTGGGTACAGACGGAGGGCGTAAACGCTTTGGGCCAAACGGTGCAAACCTGGAGACCCGTCAACCCGATTAATCCGGGTCCGAAACCTTCTTTATGGAATAACTGGTGGCAAAGCACCAAGGATTGGGGAACGAATCTGCTTTATGACACCAAACAACTTTTTGGCGATTTAGCTTCTGCCGCCAAACGCCAGACGGCGGCTGCCGCCCTGACTTTGTCTTTGAACTTCACGCCGGTTCCCTCAACTGCGGTACAAACGGTGCTGCGTGCTGAATCCGCTATTACAAATACCGTCCGCACCGAACAGGTTTTTACGGGCACGCGCTCTTTAATTCAAGAAGGTTCCACGCTGGCCAGAACGTTTAATGCACCGGCTTTTGTGGCGTCTTCTGTTGCTCCGTCCGTGTCTTCTTTGCAGACGGCCAAGACGTTGGGTACCGTGGCGGCCGGCGTGGAACAAACTTCCTCGGCGCTGTCTTTTGCCAAACCGCTTATGGCCGGCATGAGCTTGCCGTTCTCCACGAACGTTCTTATGCCCTTTGTTCCGGTGGCAGTCACCCCGGAAATGGAACGCCAGTTGGGCATGGGTAACTTCTTTAAGTTTAAAACGGGCAAACCGCAATTTTTAAATGACTATTTAAAAGAACTCAATGCCTATGAAAAATTGCAGGGTTTCCAAGCCCCGCAGCAAGGCTTGCTGTCCGACCCGGCGTATGCCTCTTTTAGCGCTTTGCAAACGCGCAAAATGCAGCACTCGCTTAAAGTGAATGCCACTGACTTGTATTGGCAGCAGCAAGGCTACCCGATAACGGGCAAAATTCAAAACATGTTGCAGAATGGGGCAGAAGGAGCCTATTTGTACACCATTGCTCCGTGGCTCTATCGCAAGAATCCTTATTATCAGCAATACCAGGCTTCTCTGGCGTCTGTTCAACCGCAAGCTGCCGCAACGCAAGCTGCCACGGCGGAGCAGGACAACACGGTTGCTGATATAAAAGAACAGACCGCAGAAACGGTACTTTCCGCAACAGAAACGGCCGCCCAAGAGCAAGCTGCGCAAGAAATTGCTCTTGCGGCAGAAACGGCCGCGGCGTCTGTTAAAGAAAATACGTCCACTTCTTCGGGCTATCTTTACAGCGGTATCCCGGTGTTTGCCATTGCCAACTTGTTCAAAAAAGTCGGCAAAGAGCTGATTGCTGTGTATGTGCGCAGCATGGCCAACGCGTCGGCCCGCAGCACTTTAAAACGTCTTAAACCGCTGGCTACGGAACTGCGCGACATTTTGAATAGTCCCGCCGCTGTTCAATATAAAGAAAAAGCCTTGGTTAAACTTTATAAGGATTACAGCGTGTTTGACCAAGTCATCGAAACCATGCCGGAGGAAACCCAAAACCGTTTGGCTGCCAGCGAAAAACTGGAAGATGAATCGGTTTTAGGCAAAACTTTGTATTCCATGTATACGATGGATATGTTTGCGCAGCCGTTAGCACATTTAAGCAACCATATCCCGCTGGACGAATACGCCCAAGAACTGGAAGAGATTATTGCCTCTCCGGATTTTAAAGCGGAAAGCCATATTGTATATGACGATACGCCGGTTTTGTCTGCCGAATCCAACCTTTTCACCGGTGTGGTGCAAAGTTTGCAAGAGGTTAACAGAGAGGCCATCCTGGAATCTTCCCGCCCCAAAGGCTGGGCAAAGCAAAACGCGGCGGAAGGCCATTCTGTAAAAGGTGGCTGGATTTACTTTGAAAACGACGTGCCTGTGTATTACCGCTATGCCAACGGGGAATTGTCTTCTTCGCCGGTGGCGGTGCTGCATCAGGAGCCGTCTTCTTGGTATGCTTCTGTGTTGGCTTTATTTGGTGCTTCCACCAAAAAAGGCTTTAAAGTGCCTAAAGGCATGGTGCTGGCTTTGGACGAAAACGGAAAGTTTAAATATGTCCGTCAGCCCGGCCACTTGGCGGAATTGGCCACCAGCAAAGCGGCTCGCAAAGTGCTGGATAATTTGTATGGGCAAGGTTCTGTGTCGGTTGAATTTGACACGCCTTACAGCACCACCGACTTGTTGGCCATGGCAAAAATGTTGGAAGCGTCTCCAAATATCAATTTCCAAATTACGCTTAACAAAGCAAACTCGTTTAAGCAGTTTGTAAATATGTTGGGTATGTTCTTTGGCTTGAACGTGGACAGCGTTATGGTGGCTCCGTTCAAAAAGGCTGCCAGTGCCGACGCTTCACCTACCGTAGAAGCGGTGGCTCCCAACGTGTTTGGTGGCGTGGGTTATGTCACCCCCCGTGCAGCCGGTGAATTGGTGCCTCACATGCAGAAATGGGGTATGGATAAATCCACCTTCACCATTTTGGCTTTCTCTTTGGCCACGTTGCTGCTGTCTACTTTCTCCGGCATTAACGGTATGACTCCCACCAGTGAGTTTAGCCTGATGGCCTTGGCCTTGCCGATGGTGGTGCTGGTGTTGGCTTCCAGCTTGTTGCGTTCGTCTGCTCCGTTGTTGCTGAACCACTATAAAGACCCGCAAATGCGTACGGCAGCCAACCTGCAGATGTCCACTTATCAGCAATTGGCCCGTGTGTTGCTGGCTGGCGTCACGTTCCTGTGGCCGAAAATTGTTAAGGGTGGCAACGACTTTGTGGCCGTTCCTGCGGCAGCCCTTTTGGCTACCATCACGTTGGGGTTGTTTGTAAACACCTCTATGTGGGATAACGTAAAAGCGGACATTATCAAAGCTTGGAAACACCCCGGTAAAGCTTTGGCTAAAGTATGGGAAGGGCTTAAGACCATTACCCCCTCCTTGCTTAAAGGCTTGGGAACGGGTGTTGCGGCACCGCTGATTGATCTGTTTAACGCTGTTAAGAACAAACTTTCTTCCGCGCCCAAGACCTATGCAAACACGGACGAAGGCCGTTATAAAGAAGAATATGATAAAGAGTTCTTAACTCAACAAGAAACCAAAGATTCTTTGATGCGTGTTACCTTGGCTTATGCTTCTTATGCGGCTTCTGTGATGTTGCTGAACCAAGTGGCTGGAACCTCTTTGGGAACTTGGGGCCAGGCAGCCGTAACGGCTTTTGCCGTGGCGTCCTTGTTCGTGCGCCGCCAAGCCAGCAAATGGGTGGAAAAAGGCAAGTTTACCGACGACCAGTTAACCGGTATTTCCTTTACGGGTTTGGCGCTGGCTCCGTTGGCTTTAGCCGTGTTGCCTTACGACGGCGGCTGGATGAGCATGGTAGGGTTGGTGTTGGCCGGTATCGGGCTGAACATGAGTACGGCCGTGCCGGGACAGTTGGATAACACCCGCCTGCAAAATAACGTAACGGCCACCATGCAGGAACGCAAAAACCAAGTTCTGCAGAATAATACGCTTACTACGGCTGACAAAGAAGCCCAAATTGCAGATTTGGAAAAGATGGAAAAATATTGGGCTGGTTGGGCCAGCAAAAACTACAGCCAAGCTAACGCCAACGGTATCTACGGTATTTATGCAGCCGTGTTGGCCAGCGGTGTGCTGTCCATGATTTCCCCGGATGCTTCCGGCTGGGCGGCCCGCTTAATTTTCCTCTATTCCGGTATTGTGGCGGCTGTTGGTGCCTGGAATACCAGAAACATGGCCGCCAGCTTTGCGCGTGCGTTTGCTAATGTCATATTTGGAAAACAGACGTTGGTTAAGATTTCCGAAAAAGATCTTGCAAACAACAGCGTTTCCTATAAGACGTTTGGCCTGAGCACGGATACGAAGAAAGCCAATACGATGTTGGTGTCTTTGTGGAAGGGCAAAAAAGACAGCATTAAAACCCTGAAAAACAAATTGGCACCTTATGGCGTGGTAACGATGGCGTCTGAAGTGAAGATGGTGAGCATCTTGAACCGTATGATCGCCATTCAGAACCGCTTGGTGGCTTTGAGCGAAGTGCTGGGCATGGATGCCGTGCGCCCCGCTTTTGCAGACTTGCTGGCCTTGTCCAAAGATTATCAGGAAGTGTTAAAACAAAGCAACCTTTCTGAATCCTTGACGCGCCAATTTGCCAAACTGCAAGCCGCTTTGTGCGTCAACGGTTCTTTGGAACAGGGCGTTGCAGAGAAACCGACTTATATGACGGAAGGCGACTTTGGAGTGCTGGACAATTACCGCGATTTTATGAGAGCCAAAGACTTGATTAACGAATTGGACGTCTTGGCCAAGAATATTAAACGCGGCGGCAGCGCCGTGACGGCAGAAACCTATGCCCAGTTTGTGCGCTATCACACTTGGACGAAGCAATTGCTGCAGAAATACGCGGAAACTAACCCTGCCGAATCCGGCCGTGTGAAAGTGGAAGAAGACAGACTGCGCAATATTTGCAGAAGCTTAAAGGCCTCTAATGCCAGAGCCAATACGCTGCGCAAGAATGCAGGCAAAACTTCCGCCGAAGACGTGCAGTTGTTGGAAGATATTTTGCAAGCCTACTAATTAGTTTGTATTTACAAATCCCCGGCTAACTGCCGGGGATTTTTTTTGCCTATTTAAACTGCTCATCATAAAATGGCTGTTCGAAAAATCACACAGTATTATCCATGCCTCTTTCTATCGTGTGCGTTTTTGTGGTGAGGGCTGTGTGGCTCTGAAACGCTGTAAGGAGAAATAAAAAACCCGGCTGATTAGCCGGGTTTTGAGTGATTCGTTGGCAGTTTAAGCTTTAATGATGTAGAGCAAGTTGGTTTTGCCGGACTGTCCCACCGGAATGCCGGCCGTAACCACAATTTCCTGCCCTTTCTGCACCAGGCCGCTTTCCAGCGCGGCGCGGCGGGCTTCTTGCTCAATGTCTTCAAAGGTTTGCAAGTCCTTTACCACTACAGAGGTAACGCCCCAAATCAGCGCCATATGGCGTGCTGTGGTGATTTTAGGCGTCAAGGAAAGGATATGCACCCCCGGGCGGAATTTGGCCGTTTTAAGGGTGGTTTTGCCCGAATCTGTAAAGTTGACGATAACGTTTGCCGTTTGAACGGCGCGCGCGGCAATGCCGGCGGCAACGGTGATGGCCGTTTCGGCATTTTCGTCAATAATTTTGTCGCGGCGCAGCAAATTCTGGTGGTAGCGTTCGTCTTGTTCCACTGTGTGAATAATGTTGTGCATGGTTTTTACGGCTTCCACCGGGTGTTTGCCCGCAGCTGTTTCTCCAGAGAGCATCACCGCATCCACCCCGTCATACACGGCCGTGGCCACGTCAGAAGCTTCGGCACGGGTCGGGGTGACGTTGTTAATCATGCTTTCCAGCATTTGGGTGGCAATGATGACGGGTTTTTTCTCCCGGCGGCACATATCCACAATGCGCCGCTGCAAAACGGGCACCATTTCCGTGCTTACTTCTACGCCCAAATCCCCGCGGGCCACCATCACCGCGTCGGAAAGAGCAATAATTTCCTGCAGGTGTTCCACGGCGGACGGTTTTTCAATTTTAGAAATAATATTGGCTTGGCTGGTCATCAGGCTGCGCAGTTCCAGCAAGTCTTCGGGCTGCTGCACGAAGGAAAGACCGATAAAATCGGCCCCCAGCTTTTCAGCCAGTTTCAAGTCTTGGCGGTCTTTGGCGGTTAAAGCGCTGATAGGCAATTTAACCCCCGGCACATTGACGCCTTTGTGGTTGGAAAGCGCTCCCCCCACCGTGACGGTGGTATGGGCAACGCTGTCGGTGTTGTCATCAATGCGCAAGCGAATAAGCCCGTCGTTTAAAAGCAGCTCCAATCCCGGGTGCATGGCTTTAAAAATTTCCGGGTGAGGCAAGGTGACGCGGGTTTCGTCGCCGTCTTCCCCCGTCATGTCCAGCGTAAATTTTTGACCTTCTTTTAACAGCACTTCCCCGTTTTTAAAGTTGCCTACGCGCAGTTTGGGACCCTGCAAATCGCACAAAATGCCCAAACAAATGCCGTATTTCTTTTCCAGCGCACGTATGGTATTGACGCGGGCCGTCATTTCTTCTTTGGTGCCATGGCTGAAGTTTAAGCGGAAAACCGATACCCCCGCCTGAACCAGTTTTTCCAACATTTCTGGCGACTGGCTGGCCGGCCCCACTGTGGCAACAATTTTGCAAAAAGTGTCATGTACTAGCATATTTTACCTGTCCTTTCTTAAAATTCTATGTATATATTTTATTATTTTCCTAAGAAGCCTGTCACTTTTGAGCTGGAAAAATAGACGGAAGAAAATTATTTTTAACAGGCTTCAAAATTAGATAAAATAACTATATGACAGCCGAATTTACTCCCAAAAAAGATTATTACTCTCCCATGCATACGGCAGAACATGTGCTCAACCAGACCATGATGCGTGTTTTTGGTTGTCCGCGCAGCAAAAGCTCCCATATAGAAAAAAATAAGTCCAAATGTGATTATGCTTTGCCTTCCGCCCCTACCCAAGCCCAACTGGACGAAGTGGTGCGGCAGGTCAACGCGGTGCTGGCTGCGGGTTTGCCCGTAACGGCCAAAACGCTTCCCCGTGCGGAAGCGGCCAAAATACCGGGGCTGGATATGTCCAAACTGCCTGCAGACGCCGGCGACACCTTGCGCATTGTCTTCGTGGGCGATTATGATGCCTGCCCGTGCATTGGCGCGCATGTGGCCAACACCAAAGAGGTGGGACGGTTTGTACTCTCTTCTTGGGATTATAATGACGGGCGCCTGCGCATTCGCTTCAAACTGGAAAACGAACAATGAATCTGAAAAATTTCTTAACTAAAAGCACTCTAATTATGGTCGCTTTGCTGCTTTGCGGCGGAGCTTTTGCCCAAAACTTAAAACGGGGCTGGGAACTGGATTTAAAAAAAGTTGCCTTGGATTTATCTTCCACCAACGTAAGAAATGCTGCAGAATATCAGGATTTCCCCAACTCCAAACTGTCGGCCGACTCTCAAAATGTGGTCAAAGGAACGCTGGATTTAGTGGGCAATTATTTTGCCAAAAATTATGTGTGGGGTAACGAACTGTTGCTTGATTACGGCAAAACCACGCTTAAACCCTATGACGGCGAACAAACCACCAACGAAACGGCAGACAATATTTTGTTTACCTCTTCTTATACCCAGCGTATTTGGAACGTGCAAAACGTGCTGGGCGGGTTTGAAGCGGGGCCGTTTGGTTCTTTAACCTATCAGACGGAGTTTAACTCTCAGGGAGACAGCCCTCTTAAAAAAGTATTGCGCGCGGCTTTGGGTGTAAAAATTTATGAAGGCAAATACATTCAAAACTTTCACATTGCGGCCTTTGCGGAAGACGATTTAACTTATGACCCTTCTTCCGAAAAATACGGTTGGGAAACGGCCATAGAAATCCACCAGCCTATCCGCGAAGGCGTAAAAGCCGTTTACAGCGCTATGTTCCGTGATTATCTGCACGAAACACATCCCGAAACTACCGATATTGACTATGAAGCCGGCCTGGACGCCCGTTTGGACGTAGCCGTACTTAAAGAATTGTCCGTAGCGCCGTTTATTTCTTTCTACACGGCGCAGGCACGGGCCTTTGGCAAGCGCGGACAAAACCTTTACGTAGGTGTTTCTTTAGGTTTCAGCCATACTTTTATTAGGGCTAAAAAAGTAGAAGAATAATTTAAAAACCGGGGCCAAGGCTCCGGTTTTTTTATGTTTTTCTTTTTGCAGTAGAATCGCTATATCCCGTGTTTTTCCAAATTCAATAATTGCTGTTTGATGGACACTCCGCCAGCATAGCCCACAAGTTGACCGTTTTTGCCCACAATGCGGTGGCAGGGAATAACAATGACCAACGGGTTTTGATTGCACGCCATGCCCACGGCCCTGGCGGCCTTGGGGTTGCCGATAAGACGCGCAATTTGCCCATAGCAAAGCGTTTGCCCATAAGGCACCGCTAGCAGTGCCTGCCACACTTTTTGCTGAAACGGGGTTCCGTGCGGGGCAAGCGGCAAGGTAAAGCTTTTTCTTTCTCCTTTAAAATATTCTTCTATTTCCCGTTGGGTTTGCGTTAAAAGCGGGGTTTGCTTTTCCAGTGCGCTGGTGGGCAGATCTCGGACCGTAGGCAGACACAAATGGGTCAGCCGTCCGTTTTCTTCCACAGCTGTCAGGGGGCCAATGGGTGTATCAAACGTAATCTTATACATACACAAAGTATAGCAAAAGCTTTGGCGGGGCCAAATTTTTCCCCTTCAAAACAAAAAAACCGCGCCCTTTTGACGGGGCGCGGTTTGGTTAAAACCAGATTATTTGTGGCAAGGTTTCAAAGACGCGGCGTAAATTTCGCGCACGGCGGCTTTGTCTGCCTTGGTCGGAGCAATGCCCAACAGGCCGCTCAAAGACGGGGTGTTGAAGCACAGTTCCGTCATTTTGTCCACGTCTTCGGCCTTAAAGCCTTCGTCTTCCAGCTTGTGCGTGGCGCCCACGCTAAAGAGCCATTTTTCCACTTCTTCAGCGGCTTTTTCGGCTTCGGCGGGGTCACCGGTCAAGCCCGGGGCCACCGGTTTAAGCACGGCAGCCAAGGTGTTGCCTTTGGCCGGATAGATGTTTTTAATCACAGCCGGCAGCAACATGGCCAAGCCCAAGCCGTGGGTCAAGTTCGGGTTCACGCCGGAAAGCGGGTGTTCCAAAGCGTGCGTATAGTGCAGCATGCCGTTATCAAAAGCAATACCGGCGATCAAGGCCGCATAGGCCAAGAAATAGCGCGCTTTTACGTCGCTGAGGTCTTTCAAAGCTTCGGGCAGATATTTGGCCACCAGTTCCACCGTGGAAATAGCCAAGTCAATGGCATAGGGGCTGGTAACCGTGGTGGTGGAGGCTTCTACCACGTGGTTGACCGCGTCAATAGACACATAGCGGGTCTGTTTTTCGCTCAACCCCGCCATCAATTTGGGGTCGTCAATGGAATAGAGCGGATAGATGCAGTCATAAGCAATGGCCGGTTTGAAGTTCTTTTCTTCAATGGTCACCACGGCAAAGCGGTTGGCTTCAGAGCCGGTGCCGTGCGTCAGGTTGACGGCCACAATCGGCGCAGCTTGCGTCGGGGTAAATTTGAACTCATAGAGTTCTTCTGCGGTTTTGCCCGGGTTTTTAAGCAAGATAGCCGCGCTTTTGCCGGCGTCAATGGCAGAGCCGCCGCCAATGGCGATGACCGCCTGCGCGCCAAATTCGGCGCCCTGTTTGGCAGCCGCGTTGACCTGATGAGTATTGGGGTTGGGGGTTACGCCGTCATAGAGCGTATAGGCAATGCCGTGTTTTTCAAAGGCGGTGGTAACATAGTCCCACGCACCCGTTTTTTTATAAGAACCGTGCCCGGTTACAGCCAGCACTTTATTAATGCCGCGGGCTTTCAAATCTCTGGCAATATCGTCCATTTTTGCAATGGCGCCCACACCAAAATAAACCAGCGTTCTGGCGCGGATTTCACGTACGGTGTTAATATCAATGTCTTTCTCCCACATAAAACCCTCCTATAATTGCGGCGGGGCTTGCACCCTGCCTTCCCCTTTACTTTATTACTTTTAAAGCTGGCTTGCAACCGGTTTTTTAAGAAGGAAAATTTTGCTTAAAAAATAAACAAAAAACCCCATTTTTTTCCGCGGGGCCTAAAAAGTATTATTTTTGCCGTATGAAGATTTGAGCTTCCCTGTCCGGTGTGCTTAAGCGCAGGGTGTCTTTGTTAGGTAAGCTAAATTGATAGGTTTGCACAAAATCAATAGTCTGTCCGTTGCCCAAACTTTGCCCGGTTAACGTCAGCTCATTACCGTTTATTTGCCAGGTTGTATATAAAAGCGTGGCCATATTCACGCTTTCTGCTTTGCCGCCCTTATACAGCCTAAAACCTTGCGTTTGCTGTGGCATGCCGGGCACCGGCTGCAGCCAGGTGCCTTGTGGTGCGGGCGTGCTGGCGCAAGCGGCAAAAGCAAAAACAAATAAAAGAGAGAAATACATTTTTTTCATTTTATCTCTTTGTATATTTTTTCCACAGAGTGCAGGTTTGTATGCGTTCCTGCAAAGCAAATGCCTTTTGGGCCGCATTGCCGCGTCCGTTTTGCAAGCGGTTTTGAATGCGGTAAACCCATTGCCAAAGCCAATACAGCCAGCGCAGGCGGTAGTTTTTGCGCATGGTGCGGGCGTAAATTTTAGCCAGCCGTAAAACATCTTCTGCAAAGGGGCTGCCTTTAGCCGTTTTTAGCCACAAATCCGCATACGGCATGCGCGGGTAAGACCACGGTTTTTGCACGCCCGCATAATGAATAATGCAGGGGGCTTGCATGGCCTGTGCGCGGCGGTTGATGTAGTCTGCCCACGCCGGTGGCAAGTTAAGGCCGGGCAAAACAGGCGGCTGGGCAAAAAAATTAAACGTCATGGGCAAAAAGGTAATGTGTTGGCAGAAAGCGGCGTTTAAAATGTCCTGGTCCATATGGGGTGAAGGGGCCAGTTTTTGCATGCACTGCTGCAATTTGTCTTGCAGGTTTTGCGTGCGGAAGGCTTTTAAATCCCAAAGTAACACGCCGGAGTTGAAATATTCCAGCGGGCTTTTCAGACCCAAAAGGCGGCAATGCTTTTTAACAAAATCCTGCTGTTTGGGCGTGGGGCTAAATGCCAGCGCGTCCTGCACGGCGCCCAGTACGGTGCCGGGGTCTAGTTTTTGCTCATACAAAAGGGCGATATCGCGGCAGAGCAATACGTCGCTGTCTAAATAAATCACTTTGTCAAAACGGGCAAAAATTTGAGGTATAAACAAGCGGTAATAACTGGCCAGGGACATATTTTCCCGCACCAGCATTTTCCCCCGCCACGCGGCAAGAAAAGGCGCCACGTTTATAAAGCGGATTTGCGCGTTGGCATGGGGCGTTGTTAAAGCGGCAAATTGTTTTTTAATCTCGGCGGAAACAGGCTGCCCGTGCAAAATAAAAATGTCGTAAAAACAATTTTTTTGTGCGTGCTGCAGCAGGCTGGCGGCTGCCACGCCGGCATAGGGCAAAAAACCGGCCCCGCAGGCAAATACCACGGAGATATTGTTGTTTTTAGCGGCAGGTGTCAGCAACGTCATGTAGACAATATATCATTTTGCGCCGCGCAAGAGCAATGCAAAAACGCCCAAAGTTAGAGTTAAAGTATACTCCAGCATAATTTGTTTGGGGCTCTGATCATTAGAATAGAAAAGAAAATAAACAAAAAAACACTTGACCTAGAGCCAGCTCAAGAGTTTACAATTTATATAAGGAGGCGGAATATGAACATTTCCGAAGTGAGTAAAAAATTTGATATTCCTATTGACACACTTCGCTATTATGAAAAGGAAGGACTTATTCCCCCCGTGCACCGCACCGAAAGCGGCATACGCGACTATACCGAACAGGACTGCGGCTGGGTGGAGTTTATAAAGTGCATGCGCTCGGCAGGGCTTTCCATAGAAACCCTGCGGGAATACATTACCCTTTACGGCAAAG
>CALUQA010000163.1 GCA_944322775.1 uncultured Elusimicrobiales bacterium | reverse complement strand
TGTCGCGCCAGACGGTCATTTTGGCCTTTCAGTTTGGCGAAGGCTGGGGCAACCCCATTATCCCCACCGCACCGGTCACCATGGGCGCGCTGGCGCTGGCGGGCATAAGCTATACGGCGTGGGTAAAGTGGTTTATGAAGCTGGAAGTCATCTTAATCGGGCTTTCGCTTTTGCTGTTAATACCGGCCTATTACATTTGGTAACGCAACGCGCCAAGGCCTTTATTTTGTAGAATAAAAAGGCCCCAATACGGGGCCTTTTTATTAATGCCGGGGGGCCAACCCCTGCGGCAAAAAGTGGACGGGCAAAATGCTTGCAAAATTAAAAGTAGTTTCTTATCTTTCCGCCGCCGACTGGTGGGTGTTCGGCATGGTGCTGGCGCTTACGTTTGCAGCCGCCGTGTACGGTCATTACCGCAAAAAACGCCCCAAAAACAAGGCGCTGGACTATTTGCTTATGGGCCGCCAGCTCACCCTGCCGCTTTTTGTGGCCACGTTAGTGGCCACGTGGTACGGCGGCATTTTCGGCGTCAATGAAATTACGTTTAATTACGGCATATACAATTTTGTCACGCAGGGGCTTTTTTGGTATGCGGCGTATTTGATTTTTGCTTTTTTTATTGCCGAAAAAGTGGCCAAATATCACTCCGTCACCCTGCCCGATTTGGCCGGCGGCGTGTTCGGCCCCAAATCGGCCAAGGTGGCGGCGGTGTTTACGTTTTTCTACATTACGCCGGTGGCTTATGTGCTTAGCCTGGGGCTGTTTTTAAACATGGCTTTTGGCATAAGCGTTTTGCAGGGCATGGTTTTCGGCACGCTGTTTGTGTGTTTGTACACGGCGTGGGGCGGGTTTAAGTCGGTGGTATTTTCCGACTTGGTGCAGTTTTTTGTGATGTGCTCGGCGGTGCTTTTGGTGGTGTTGTTTTCGGTGCACAGCTTTGGCGGACTGGCGTTTTTGAAAGCCAATTTGCCCGCGTCCCACTTTAGCATTACCGGCGGCAACGGCGTGTTTAACACGCTGATTTGGGGATTTATCGCACTGGCTACGCTTATTGACCCCAGCTTTTACCAGCGTTGTTTTGCGGCCAAAAGCCCACAGGTGGTCAAAAAGGGCGTGCTGATTTCCACCTTTATTTGGTTTTGTTTTGACCTCTGCACCACGGCAGGCTCTTTGTATGCGCGCGCACTTTTGCCGCAGGCCCAGCCGGCGGAGGCCTATTTCTTTTATGCGGTGCAGCTGCTGCCTGCCGGGTTAAGAGGCTTTTTTATTGCCGGCATACTGGCCATTATTCTTTCTACCTTAAACTCTTTTCTGTTTATTGCGGCCAATACGCTTAGTTTTGACTTGCTGCGCAGCCGCTTTAAAAACGTGGTGCTCACCAACCGCATTGCCATGTTTGCCGTCGGTGCGTTGGCGGTGGGCATGTCTTATGTGCTGCACGGCAGTTTTAAGGAAATTTGGCTTACGCTGGGTTCTTACTTTTCGGCCTGTTTGCTGATGCCCATTTTGCTGGGCTATGTTTACCCCCACCGCATAAGCGACAATTTGTTTGTAGCCAGTGCCCTGTGCAGCGCCCTGACCATGACGGTGTGGAAATGCCTGCCGCTTAACCCGTTTTGGCAGCAGATAGACGCTTTTTATATCGGGGTGCTGACGGGCGGGCTTATTTTGCTGTTTAATTTAAGCAAGAGGAAAAGTTATGTCAAAGGCATTACTGATTTGTAACGGGCAAAACAGCCCTGCCTTGCTTAAGCGCCTGGCCAAAGAATGCGATTTTATTCTGGCGGCCGACGCCGGGGCCGACGCCGCCCTGGCCGCGGGGCTGACGCCCAACGCCGTCATTGGGGATTTGGACTCCGCCTCCCCCCGCGCCCGCAAGCGGCTTAAAAATGTGCCCTTTATCCACATTAGCCGCCAGGACAATACCGATTTTGACAAAGCCCTGCATTGGCTTTGCAAGCAAAAATTTACCGCCTGCTATATTGCCGGCGCCACCGGCAAACGCATGGACTTTACCGTAGGCAACCTGCTGGCCGCTTTTGCTTACGCAAAACGCATGGAAATTGCCTTTAAAGCAGACGGGTGGACCCTGTGGCCGCTGGTTAAAAGCAAACGCTTCTGTGCAGCAAAAGGCGCCCGCATGAGCCTTATCCCGCTGACGGCCTGCCGCGGCGTAAGTTTAAAAGGGCTGAAATACCCTCTTCATAATGCCCGCCTAAAAGCAGGCGACACCATGACCACCTCTAACGTGGTGCAAGCCACCCGGTGCGAAGTAACTTTTAGCGGAGGCAAACTGCTTTTATACGTGGAAGATTAAGCATAAAAAAACCCGCTCTTATGAGCGGGTTTTTTAAAGCAGAACGGTTAGGGCTGGGACGTGGTGTAAAGGTTCATGGATTTGCACACGCCAATGGCCTTTGCATTATCCCCGTTGCAGGCAAGCGTACGTTTGCCGTTTACCGCCGCGCCATAAGGGTTCCAAATGCGGTATACATCGCCGCTTAAGCGCTCGGCCACCACGCCGGGGCAGCCGGTGCCCGGTATTGGTGCATGCGTTGCCGCATTGAGCTTATATTTAAAATATTTACTCTGCACTTCCGTGTCGGAAACCGTTGTGCCCGGGATATCCACCAACAACTTGGAAAAAGCCGGCGGGCAGGACGCTCTTTCGGCCGAATAGGCATACACGGCATCGTTTAACGCTTTGACCGCGTTCATGGCTTCCGTCGCGCGGGACTTTTCAATGCTGCGCATATAATTAGGCACCGCCACCGAAGACAAAATGCCTATAATCATCACTACCACCAGCAGTTCCACCAGGGTAAAACCTTTTTTCATAGCATTCTCCTTAAAATTTAAATGAAGCCAGGCGCTCTGCCGCCTGCTTTGTGTACTGCGGGGTATTAAACGCCGTCAGGCGGAAATACCCTTCCCCCGCTTGGCCAAACCGCTGCCGGGCGTGCCCACAATTTGCAGTTTATCCAACATTAAATCAAAAAACTCCCAAGAAGTCATGTCCTGAGGGGTTTTAAGCCACACGTAAGGGGCATTCTCTCCGCCGTAGGCGGTAAAGCCGGCTTGTTTAAGCGCACTAAGCATCACGCGGGCATTGGCCAAATAACCGTCTATCACCTGGCGGGTTTGTTCAAGCCCTTGCGGGGTAAACACGGCTTCGGCCCCGCGCTGCACAATGTAAGGCACCCCGTTAAACTTGGTGCTTTGGCGGCGCAGCCACAAGGCGTTTAGGCTGTGTTCGTTGCCGTCTTCGTCTTCGGCCTTCAGTTCTTTGGGCACCACGCAGTAAGCACAGCGCGTGCCGGTAAAGCCCGCCGTTTTGGAAAAGGAGCGGAACTCCACCGCGCAGGTTTTGGCGCCCGGTATTTCAAAAATGCTGTGCGGCAGGCTTTCGTCGCGGATAAAGGCCTCGTAGGCAGAGTCGTACAAAATGACGGCCTTGTGTTCGTTGGCCCAATCCACCCATTGTTGCAGCTGGGCTTTGCTCATGGCCGTGCCCGTCGGGTTATTGGGGGAGCACAAATAAACCAAATCGGCTTTTTCCTGCGGCAGCTGCGGGGCAAAATGGTTTTCTTCGGTGCAGGGCAAATAGATAATGCGTTCAAACCGGCCGGATTTAAACGCGCCGCTGCGGCCGGCCATGACGTTGGTGTCCAAATACACGGG
>CALUQA010000162.1 GCA_944322775.1 uncultured Elusimicrobiales bacterium | reverse complement strand
TGTTTTGTTTTGCTGTTTTATTTTACGGCAAAATACCGTGCCGCGCTGGTGCGCGAAACGGACTTGGACTATCCGGTGGAAGACCTGACGGTCATGACCGTGGCCAAACCCAGTTTTGCTTCCCGCGCTTCTATTTTAAGTTCCTTGCAAAATACCTCGGCCTTGGAAGTGACGGACTTGAAAGAAAAAGTAAAAGAACTGCACTATCATTTGGAAGAAATGAAATTGGCGCAGGACAAAAACAATGCCGATTTGAACCGCTTGGTTTCCCGCATGGAACAGCGCCTGTCCACGTTTGAACAGGAATATGTAACAAAATTGCAGCCCACTTTGCTTAGTTTGATTGAAGAACTGGAAAACATGAAAGTGGCTGAACAAAAAGAAAAATAACAAAAAAACATTCAATTTTGCTAAACCCGCTTTTTAAAAGCGGGTTTATTTTTTTGTTTTTTTAATCGGTTGCTGTCTGCAGATTTTAAAAAAACATATTTTTTTAAAACAAAAAGAATACAAACTTTGCTTTTAATGCATATGTAAAAAATCGTAAAATTTTAAAAGCAGCGCAAGCCCAGGTTTTGTTTAAGAGCATAAATTAAAACGACAAGTGCTTTTGCAAAGAGCGAAACCTGTACTTGAAAATAAAATCAAAAATCTAACAGCCCGCCTTAGATTTCTTTTTTTCTCTTTTTTAAAACCATTTACAAACTTGGTCTATAGGCGCTAAATTTCATATAATATACCTATATAGAGTTTTACCCAAAACTCAGGAGAGAAAATGAACAATAAAACCAAAGAGCCTATTGCCATTATCGGCATCGGCGCCATTATGCCCGGAGCTTTGAGCAAGGATGAGTTCTGGCAAAACATTCAAACTGGTAAATATTGCATCACCGAAATTCCCAAATCTTATTGGGATTATAAACTTTTCTACAGCCCTGATCACAAAGCCGAAGATAAACTTTATTCCAAAATCGGCGGCTTTATTCCTGAAGGTTTTAAATTCAATTCCATTAAATACCGCATTCCTCCGCAGATTGCCAAGCAAATGGATACCGTGCAGCACCTGGCTATTGAAACCACGCGCATGGCCTTGGAAGACAGCGGCTATGACAAAAAAGAGTTTGACCACAACCGCTGCGCGGTAATTATCGGCAACTCTATGGGCGGCATGAAAAACGAAATGTCCAACACGCGTTTGAACCGCCCTTTTTTGTATGAAATTTTGAAAGAAACACCTACCTATAAATCTCTTTCCCCGGAAGCGGAAAAGAAACTGATGGACGAAATGGACGAAGGCGTCCGCCAGAAATTTACCCCTGTTAACGAAGATTCCATGCCCGGCGAACTGGCCAACGTTATTGCCGGCCGCGTGGCCAACGTGTTTGACGTACACGGCACCAACTTTACGGTGGACGCCGCGTGCGCCACGTCTTTGGCCGCGGTGGACCAAGCCGTCAACGGTTTGCGCGAAGGCAACTTTGATATGGCCATTGTGGGCGGCGTGGACCAAATGATGTCCCCGTCTGCTTACATTAAGTTCTGCAAAATTGGTGCCTTGTCTGAAAAAGGCTTCTGCCCCTTTGACGCCAAAGCCGACGGCTTTGTAATGGCCGAAGGCGCCGGCACGGTTATTTTAAAACGCCTCTCCGACGCCGTAAAAGACGGCGACAGAGTGTACGCGGTTATCCGCGCCGTGGGTGCCTCTTCCGACGGAAAAGGCAAGGGCATCACCGCCCCCAACCCCAAAGGCCAAAAAATTGCCGTGGAAAAAGCTTTTGAACAAGTGGAATATACCCCCGGCGACATTGGCCTGGTGGAAGCGCACGGCACCAGCACCCGCGTGGGCGACGCCGTGGAACTAAACGCCTTGTATGATATTTTTGCGCCGTATGCCAAACCGGGCACCATTGGTTTGGGCAGCGTCAAAAGCCAAATCGGCCATGCCAAAGCGGCGGCCGGTATCGCTTCTTTAATCAAGACGTCTTTGGCCTTATATAATAAGGTATTGCCGCCTTCCGTCAATTTTGAAACCCCGAACCCGACCGTGGATTGGGCCACCAGCCCCTTCCGCGTCATCACCAAAGCTGAACCGTGGAACAGCGACAAAATCCGCCGCGCCAACGTGTCCGCCTTTGGGTTCGGCGGCACCAACTTCCATGTAGCCATGGAAGAAATGAACGACGAACTCGTCAAAAAGACGCAAGAACATAAAGTCTGCGCCGCCAAAATTTCCAATCCGGCCCCCGCTGCCGCACAGGAGAAAAAAGAAATGAAAGCTACTGAGTACAGCCTGCTTGTTCCGGGCGAAAAAATCCAAAGCGACGTATTGACCTTCTCGGCCGATACCAAGCAGGATTTATTTAATGAGTTAAGCAAAGCCATTTTGGCCATTAAATATGACCCGACCTATTTGCCCAGCATTTCTTATCAGAACCACATTCAAAAACCGCATAAATTTGCCGTGTCCATCAATGTGGAAAACCCGGAAAAACTGAAAGAAAAAATTGAATATTTTATCAAAATAGCCGGCAGCCAGGACGTGTGGGCGCAGGAATCTTTGTACCTGAAGATGAAAGGCATTTATCCTTTCACGCCGACGGAAGTGAAGCCCAAAGTGTGCTTCATGTTCCCGGGGCAAGGCTCTCAGTATGTGGACATGATGAAAGATTTGGCTTCCAAATATAAAGTAGTCATGGACACCTTTATGGAAGCCGACCGCCTGCTCATTGACATCATCGGCCAGAACCTGACCGACACCTTGTGGAGCAAACCGGGCGAAACCAAAGAACAAATCGCCGCGCGCGAAGCCGCCATTAAGAAAACCGAAATGACGCAGCCCGCCATGCTGACGGCCGATATCGCCATGATGCGCCTGCTTTCTTCTTTCGGCCTTAAGCCCGACGTGGTGATGGGCCACAGCTTGGGCGAATACGCCGCTGCCGTTGCCGCCGGTATTTTTGATTTTGAAAACGGCCTTAAAGCCGTGTGCACCCGCGGCAAGGTGATGTCTGAAATTAAAGTGGAAGACAACGGCAAGATGGCCTCCATCGCCACCACTGCCGAAGCCGTGGAACCGCACCTTAAACGCATTAACGGTTATGTGGACAAAAAAAAAAAAAACTGCCCGACGCAGACGGTTATCGCCGGCGCTTCCAAAGCTGTGGACGATG
>CALUQA010000161.1 GCA_944322775.1 uncultured Elusimicrobiales bacterium | reverse complement strand
GTGGACGTGTTTATGCTCAGCCGCTATTCCGACCAAACCGTGGCGGCCGTGGGCGTGGTGAACCAGCTGCTCAACCTGGTGTTTTTGCTTTTTGGCATTACCACGCTGGGCACGTCAGTGTTGTGCTCGCAGTATTTGGGGGCGGAGCAGAAAGACAGCGTAAAACAGGTGGTGGGCCTGTCGCTGGCGATGAACTTTTTAGTGGGGCTGGCCGTCAGCGCGGGGCTGTATTTTTTTGCGCCGCAGCTTTTGCGCCTGATGGGGCTGGAGGAGGCCTTAATTTCCGACGGAGTGATGTATATGGAAATTGTGGGTGGCTTTGCTTTTTTGCAGGCCCTTTCCATGACGCTTTCGGCCGTGCTGCGTGCCCATAACAAGGCATACTATCCCATGGCGGTTACCGCCGTGGTGAACGTGGTAAATATTGTGGGCAACTACCTGCTGATTTTCGGTAAGTTCGGCTTTCCGGCGTTGGGGGTGACGGGGGCGGCCATATCCACCTCGCTTTGTCGTTTGGTGGCACTGTGTTTGCTGACGTATATTTTGTTTAAAAAACTAATTCCGTCTTTGCCTTTAAAATTGTTCCGTCCTTTTCCGACAGATAAACTTAAAAACCTGCTTACCGTAGGGTTGCCGGCGGCGGGGGAACAGTTCTCTTACAGTTTTTCCCAGGTGGTAATTACGTACTTTACCGTCATGTTGGGCACGGCAGCCGTGGCCGCGCGGGCATACGCGATGAACATTGTGATGTTTTCCTATGTGTTTGCCTCGGCTATTGGGCAGGGGGCGGCCATATCCATAGGGCACTTTATCGGGCGCGACCGTGACGACGCCGCCTATACCGTGGAGCAATATTCCATACGCTTGGCCTTGCTGGTAACGTTGGTCGTGGCGGTGCTTGCCGCTTTAATGGGCACCAATATTTTTAAACTGCTTACCAATAATCCGGAAATTATCCGCATGGGCGCGGTAGTGCTTTATATTGATGTAGTGCTGGAGCTGGGCCGCGCGGTCAATATCACTTCCGTCAGCTCTTTAAACGCTGCCGGGGACGTGTTTTATCCGTTAATCACCGGCATTATTGTAATGTGGGGCGTGGCCACGCTGTTTAGCTATATTCTAGGCATTTGGATGGGCTGGGGACTGGCCGGCATTTGGGTGGCCATGGCCATGGACGAAGTCATCAGGGCCGTGGTGTTTGAGGTTCGCTGGCACAGCCGCAAGTGGACGACCAAAGCTTTTGCCCGCAAAAAAATCAAAGCATAAGTCTTACTTATATTTATGAAAGGGAAACGTTTTTTAACGTTTCCCTTTTTTTATAACTAATTATTTTTAGTTTTTTACAGCAAAGGGCGTATGGGGGGAGGACGTGGGGCTTTTCTACAATAAAATAAATGAATAAAATACGGCGGATTTGGGCAAGGTGTGCGCTTTGCACCACCGCAGCACTATTTTCAACAACTTCTTCTCTTTGCGCACAAGGACTTTTCTTTACGCCTCCTGCTTTTTTTGCACAGACAGATAACCGGGTGCTGTATACAAAACCAGCCCGTTGGGAAGTGTTTGCCGGGCCGGTGCTGTCGCAAGAGACTATTCTTGACAATGATGATTTGCTGGTATTGGACTATCTCATAGGTGCCGAGGCCGGTGTGCGGCGTTTTTTGTCGTCAACGGTTTTACTCAGCTTGGGCGGACAATATTTTCCGTCTCCGTCCAAGTTGCCTTTGGCGTCCAGCTTTTATTCGGCCTCATTGTATGCGGCTTTGCGTTGGTATCCGCTGCCGGATACGGTGGCATCTTTTTGGGTGGAAGGGGGTGGCGGCTGGACGCAGAGCGAGTTTGAAATTCCTCTGTCTTTTACGCTGCGCCGCAAAGTCAGCGGTGCTATGTTTTTTGCGGGTATGGGCAATGCGTTTTCTTTGGGCAAAGGCTGGAAGGTGGATTTTAGCTTTCGCCTGCTGCACCGCACCCAAACGGATTTTGGCTTTTTCTTCCATTACGACAGCCCCGTTTATCGCCAGGCGGCCCTGTTTGTAAGTAAGCAGTTTTAAGGGGGCTTTGGGTGTCGGTTTTTCTTCCCAATTTGTTATAATTTGTATATGAGAAAATATACCGTGCTGTTAAGTTTTTTGGCGCTGTGTGCGGCGCCTTGTGTGCAAGCGCAGCAGACCGCTGCTGCCGCGGCGCCTGCCGTGGGCGAGGTGACCTATGCAGAACAGGGTGCGGCCGCTTCCGGCACGGAAGAACATACTGCCGGCACCGTGACCAAAAACTCGTTGGTTACGCGTGTTAACTTGCAGCTAAGCGACAATATTTTGCATTCCTCCGTTATGGACTACAGCCAGCCCCAAGAACTGGCCGCCGTGGCCGAAAAATGCGCCGCGGGGGAAATGGACGAATGCTATTTTTCCTATAAAGCCTTTGAAAACGCTTCGGACCCGGCCGTGGCGGCGCGGGCCAATTTGGAGCTTTCCATTCTTTCTTTGCACCGCGGTTTGGTAAAACAAGCCCTGGCGTATATCAACAAGGCCGCTTCTTTAACGCCGGAAGACCCTTTTGTGGAACTTACGCGCGGGTGGACGCTGTTTGCCGCCGGCAAGTATAAACAGGCGCGCAAATCGTTTGCCGATATGCTTTATCTGACGGCCGATTTTGAATATGCCTCTTCTGCCAAATTGGGCACGGCACTGGCCTATTATTTTGAAGGCAATAAAGAGCAGGCCGCGGCAGATTTTCAATATATTTATACCTCTAATCCGTATTTAATTTCTTTTTCCGCCTATATGATGGGGCAAATTGCCGCTTCCCGCAAGGATTCGCGCAAGCTGGCCCCGGTGTTTTTGCAGCAGGCCTTGAGCCACGATTCGCACAACTATCCGGCCATGCAGCTGTTGGCCAAACTGTCGGAAAAAGACAAAGAAAACAAAACCGCCTCTTTCCAATATTATTCCACCTTGTACAGCCTGGACCCGACCAACGAAAAGGCCGGCAAAAAAGTGGAAAAATACGCCAAAGATTTAAAAGCCGACCCGGCCGCCTATTTGTTCTATTTGCGCTTGGACCAGCCCATCGTGCAGGATTTGGCGTCTACCCCGTCTGAAAAAATTAAAATGGCCCTGTATGCAGACCGCTGGCAAAAGCCGCTGCAGCTGCAAAGCGTGGCGCTTATGCCCTCTGGCGTGATGAGCGTGCACGACGAACGCTTGGGCCAGGTGCTGCAGTCGCCTTCTTTTGTTACGCGCGTGCTGGAGTTTAACCCGCAAACCAAAGGCATAGATTTTAAAGACGCCCGCGGGCATGTGGAGTTTTCCGCCCGCCGCCCCTTTGTGGTCAGCACCGATAAAGACGACAAAACCCTGCTGGTCAAAAATGCCGTCGGCCCCAACCTCTTTGCCGCTGATATGAGCGACAAAGAACTGAAAGGCTCCCTTTTGGTGGTGCCGGCCGAAAATGGCATGTTGCTGATTAACGAAGTAAATTTGGAAGATTTGATACCCGCTTTGCTGGCTACGCAGGCACGCAACGTAGAGGAAGTTGCCGCCCTGCAAGCCTTGTCGGTGGTGTTCCGCGCCGCTTTGAAAGAAGC
>CALUQA010000160.1 GCA_944322775.1 uncultured Elusimicrobiales bacterium | reverse complement strand
AGATGAGCATGCTGGGCTCTATGCCCACTTCGCGCAGTTTGTTGACGGAATGCTGCGTGGGTTTTGTTTTAAGCTCTTGCGCCACGGCAATATACGGCACCAGCGTCACGTGCACGCAGATGACGTTTTTGGCGCCCTTTTCCAAGCGCAGTTGGCGGGCCGCTTCCAAAAACGGCAAGGATTCAATATCACCCACCGTACCGCCGATTTCAATGATGGACACATCGTAATCTTTTTCAAACGCGCAGAAGCGTTTTTTGATTTCGTTGGTAATGTGCGGAATGACCTGCACCGTCGCGCCCAAATATTCGCCGCGGCGTTCTTTGTCAATCACGGTTTGATAAATGCTGCCGGCGGTGTTGGTGTTGGCTTTGGTCATGTTGACGTCCAAAAAGCGTTCATAGTGGCCCAAATCCAGGTCGGCTTCGGCGCCGTCCACCGTCACAAACACTTCCCCGTGCTGATAGGGGCTCATGGTGCCGGGGTCCACGTTAATATAGGGGTCACACTTAATCATGTTGACCTTTAAGCCGTGCAGCTGCAGCAGCTTGCCGATGCTGGCGCCGGAAATGCCTTTGCCCAGCGAGCTGACCACGCCGCCGGTGATGATGATAAACTTGCTCATAAACGTACGCTCCTTAGAAAAATAAAAATAAACAAATCGGGCCCTGTAACGGGCTTTTGCCAAAAAGAGGAACTCCCGCCGGGGGCGGGAGTTCTTCGCGCTTAGTGCGATTTAAAATATTCTTCGGCGGCTTGCAGATCGTGGGCCGTGTCTATGGCCGGGCCGGCCGAGTCTATGACCACGCATTTAAGGGTCATGCCGTCTTCCAGCGCGCGCAGTTGTTCCAGCTTTTCCAGCTGTTCCAGCGGGCTGGGCGGCAGGCTGACAAAACGCTCCAACGCTTTGCGCTGATACCCGTAAATGCCGCAGTGCTGCCAATAGGGCACTTTTTTGTTTTCTTCGGTCAGTTCGCGTTTATACGGCACGCGCGAACGGGAAAAATAAAGAGCTTTGCCTTCTCTGTTCAAAACGGCTTTGACGCAGTTGGGGTCGTTGATTTTGTTTTCGTCGAGTGTGGGGGCCACGGCGGAGGCGATGTCGCACTCCGGCTGGGCCTGCAGGAGGCGCGCAATTTTTTGCACGGTGGTCGGGGCGATGAACGGTTCGTCGCCCTGCACGTTAATGACAATTTGTTCGGGGCGGTTTTTGGCCGCTTCATACACGCGGTCGGTGCCGCTTTGGCAGGCGTCGCTGGTCAGCACGCCTTTGGCGCCAAACTGAGCCACGGCGTCCACCACAATTTGGTTTTCCGTAGCGATAAGCACTTCACCCACGTTTGCTTTTACGCAGGCTTCCCACACGTGCTGCACAACGGGTTTGCCCGCCAGCAGTTTTAAGGCTTTGCCCGGCAAACGGGTGGAACCGTAGCGGGCCGGAATAACAATTAAAACGTCTTTCACGGCAATACCTCCTCTACTTCCTGCGGGGTGACGGTGGCCGTGCCGCTCTTGCCCACCACAATGCCAGCGGCATAGTTGGAAAGAATGGCCGCTTCGTGCAGCTTGGCCCCGCACGCCAGCGCCAGGGTGAAAACGGAAATAACCGTGTCGCCCGCGCCGGTGACGTCAAACACTTCCCGCGCGACGGATTTGACGGTGATGGGTTTCTTTTTGCCTTTTTCAAACAGGCTCATGCCGTCTGCACTGCGGGTAATTAAAATAGAATCTGCATTGAGCATTTTTAAAATTTTATTGCCCAAATTTTCAATGGCTTCTTCGCCGCTTTTGGGGCTCAGGCCGGCTCCTTCCCACGCTTCTTTGGTGTTGGGGGTCATGCAGGTGATGTTTTTGTATTTGCGGAAATTGTCTATCTTGGGGTCCACGCACACGGGGATTTTATTTTTGCGGCAGGCGGCAATCAGGGTTTTGATATTGTTGTCGCTAAGCATGCCCTTGCCATAGTCGGACAAAATAACGCCTTTGGCTTTGGTCATGGCCGCATTAAAATTTTTCATGCATTCAATAGACACTTCGCGGGAAATGGTCTGTTTGCTTTCACGGTCAAAACGCACGATTTGCTGTTGTTCTGCCATTACGCGCACTTTTTGGGTGGTGGGGCGGTCGTAATCTTCGGTAATGCCGCTGATGTCCACATTTTGTTTGCGCAGAAAATCTTTAAGCAGTTCGCCGCCCGCGTCGCGTCCGACGACGGAAATGAGCGTGGGTTTGGCGCCCAAAGCCGCCAAGTTGACGGCCACATTGCCTGCGCCGCCGGCCACGAAAAATTCTTTGTTTACGGCCACCACCGGCACGGGGGCCTCCGGCGAAATGCGCGACACGTCGCCTTTGATAAAGTGGTCAAGCATTACGTCGCCCACCACAATCATTTCTTTGCCTTTAAAGGAATGTAAAATTTCTTTCAGTCTTTTAGTCGTTATGGTTTGCATGGGCACCTCTTATACTGTTTCATTATAAAATATTTGGGCTGGCTTGTCTTTTA
Organism: uncultured Elusimicrobiales bacterium; assembly: GCA_944322775.1. Taxonomy (GTDB): domain Bacteria; phylum Elusimicrobiota; class Elusimicrobia; order Elusimicrobiales; family Elusimicrobiaceae; genus Avelusimicrobium. The sequence continues at coordinate 5,919 of CALUQA010000160.1, read as the reverse complement.
TAGTCCAGCAGTTTGGCCGAAACGGAGCCGATAAACACTTCCACCTGCATTTTGACGGGCATTTTATATTGGTCGTCCGTCAGCCATACTTTTAGGCTTTTGCCCTTGGACACAAAAATTCCTTCCTCGCGGATTTGCGGCTCCACCACAATACAGTCAAAGGTGCCGGCGTCGGTCTTTACGGTTTCTTTGCCCAGCACTTTGACCACCAGGGGATATTGTTTTTCGCGGTTGATGATGTCAAACACAATGTCTTTGCCGGGGGTTAACTGCTGCGCGCGCACGTAATAAAGCGAGGTCAGCATATCCAGCACTTTTATATCCAGCGGGCCGTTAATAGGGCGGGGGGCTTGTTTTTTTTGGATCTCTCCGGTGTATTTTTTATTTTTATAGTCAAAGGTTACCCATTCGTCGCGTTTATAGCCGCCTTCGCGCACGCTTTGGCCGTAGCCGCGGGAATAAAAATCCTGCGCGTCCAGCCAAGAAAAGTTAATGTCGCGCACTTTAAAAAACGCGTCTATAACGGAAGCGGAAAAAGCGGACGTTTGCAGCAGATAAGCCGGGCGGCCGTCTATACTTACCAGCCCGCGGTTGCGAATGTAGGCGGTGCCGGCTTTAATAAACGTGTAATAAATGCCGTATTTTAACTGTTCGCCGGCCCACGGGGCGGTTTGCGGCAGGGTCTCGTCGGGCACCAAAGCGGCATAGGGGTGCAGGCGGCGGCCTTGCAGGTCAATCAGTTCTTCGTCTTCAAAAACGGGCTTGTCGGGCGCGGGGGTAAAAACGGTTTGAACGGGTTTTTCTTCCGTCGGGGCTTGCACGGCAGAGGGCACGGGCTGTGCCGGCTGGGTTTGCGGACGGGTTTTTTGAGCCGGCTGCAAAGGCGTGGCCGGAACGGAGGGGGCTTGCGCGACAGTGTTTTGCGCGGCAGCTTGTTCTTTTTGTTTGGCCGCAGCGTCCGCGGCGGTGGTTTTAACGTCCGTTGCCGGGGTGGCGCCTTGCGGGGCAATCAGCTGTTGTTGGGGCAGCGTTTCCTGCTTGGTATTGGCATAGCAAGCGGCCAAAAATAAACAGCACAACAAAAACAGGGCCGTTTTACGCATGCTTTTTGTCCTCTTTTATTATATAGCGTGCGGCGCAAAGCATGTCTTTAGCCACAAAATCCGGCTTTAAATCGGGATATTTTTTTAGGTGGTTCTTGCCGTTGGCCGTGGTCATCAACACGCTTTTTAGCCCCAGACCATGGCCAAAAAGAACGTCGGCCTTTTTGTCTCCCACCATAAACGAGCGGGACACATCAATATCGTATTTCTTTATCAGGCGTTCGCCCAGCAGGGTGCCGGGCTTGCGGCAGGCGCATTTTTGGTCGGGGCTGTGCGGGCAGAAAACAATTTCCTGCACGGGCACGGGCAACAGCTTTTGCAGGCGTGCGTGCACGGCGTTTACCTCTTTTTCCGTAAAATAACCCCGGCCAATGCCGGATTGGTTGGATACGATAAAAAACACAAACCCCGCTTTGTGCAGTTTTGTCAGTGCGGCAGGCACGGGGGCATAAAGTTTTACTTTGTCGGGGTCGCTTAAATAGGTGCCCGGCTTTTCGTGAATCAGGGTGCCGTCTCTGTCAAAAAATACGGCTTTTATTTTATTTTGCATTCGGGGTGCTCCGCAAACCAGCGTTTGCCTTCTTCTTCTCTTTTCCAGCGGTTATGCGCCCAAAGCCAGTTTTCGGGGTTTTGGCGTATCCAGCCTTCGTAAATATCGGTCAGCTGGCGCACAAATTGGCGGATATGTTCCTGGCTGTATTCCTTGGGCGGAAAAATGGGGTCTTGCACGGTGCAGACCAGTTTGTCGTGCTCGCGCGTGACCACCACCGGGAACACCGGCACCTGCAGACGAATGGCCAGCAGGGCGGTGATGGGGGAAATGGCCGCGGGACGACCCAAAAAGTGCATAAAAATTTCGCTCGCCACCACGTTTTGGTCGGTTAAAATGCCAATCAGCTTGCCGCGTTTTAACCAGCGTGCGCAGGCAAAAAACGGGTTGGCGTCGTGATTGCTGTAAAAAGTGCGTCCGCCAAAAATGTTGCGCAGGCGGTTGGTTTCCTCGTCCACATAAGGGTTATCCACGCGCTGGGCCAGCACGGCTTTGTCTATGCCCCACACCGATACGGCCAGGCCAAAGGCTTCCCAGTTGGTAAAATGCCCAATGTGAATAATGCCGCCGGTTTTGTCTTTTTCGGCTTTTTGCATTTTTTCAATGCCGCGCATAACCACGTGTTTTTTAAATTGTTCGGGGGAATAAGAGGAAAGTTTTACAAACTCGGCCAGTATTTGGCCCATGTTGCGCCAGGAGTTGATGGCAATTTCGTACACTTCTTGGGGGGACTTTTCGGGAAATACACGCGCAATGTCACTTAGATTGCGTTTAAAGCGCTTGCGCATAATGTGCGCCGCCAGCCCCGTGCAGGTGCGGCCCAGGGCGCGCGCGGTGCGATAGGGCAACAGGCGCAAAGTCCAGCATACGGCTTTTAAGCCGGCGTATTGCATAAAATAAGAAGGTGACTTTTGAAAACGCATACTTTATTATAGCAATTTTCGTCTTATTCTCCGTACGCGAAATCAGCCCTGCGCGCCGCCCCTTCGGGCGGGCGTTTAAAACGGGCGCAAACGCACAAACAAAAAGGCAGAAATGGTAAAATATATCAAAATATTTTAAGAGGTTTTGAATATGGACGCTTTATCTTTACGGGAAAAATTAAAACAAAACTGGCTGGGGCGCCTGCTCTTGCTGGTGGCCAGCAAAATTTATGGCCTGGGCGCCTGGTTTGACCGCGCCTGCTACGAAAACGGCTGGAAGACGGTTAAAACCGTCAACTCCCGCGTGGTGTGCATCGGCAATATTACCGCCGGCGGCACCGGCAAAACCACGGCCGTGCTTTTGGCCGCCACGGCGCTGGCCAAAGAGGGCATTCGCGTGGCCATTGTTTCGCGCGGATACAAACGCCAGCAGCATAAAGACGAAGTGGTCGTTTTGTTTGATAACCCTGACGCCGACTGGCGCAGCGCCGGCGACGAGCCGTATATGATGAGCCGCGTGCTGAACCAGTATAAAGTGCCCATCGTCATCGGGCGCGACCGCGCCGCCGCCGCCACGGAAGCGTTGCGCCGTTTTAAAAGCCAAATTATTTTGCTAGACGACGGCCTGCAGCACCACCGCTTAAAACGCGACGCCAATATTGTGCTGATTGACGCCAAAAACCCCTTTGGCGGCGGGCATTTGCTGCCGCTTGGCAATTCGCGTAAGCCGCTGACGGCTTAGCAGCGGGCTTCTTTGGTGGTGCTTACGCACTGCAACCAGGTAAGCGAGCGGGAACTGGAAAACGTCAAAGATAAAATCCGCGAATATAACGACTTGGTGGAAATTTTGGAAAGCGAACACAAGCCGGAATATTATTTTGACATTTGCAAAGGCGAAAAAGTGGGCCTGAAAGACGTGCAGGGCGAAGTGGCCTGCTTTAGCGCATTGGGCCACCCGGAAACGTTTGAAGAAACCCTTAAAGGCTTGGGCCTGACGCTAAAGCAAATTTGGCGCTTCCCCGACCATGAAAACTATACGGAAGACAACCTGCGTACCTTTGAACAAACCCGCGGCGGCCTGCCGCTTATCACCACGTTTAAAGACTTTGTCAAATTCCCCGATAACTGGCGCGATATTTTAACCGGCAACGTGTATGTGCTGTCGGTAAACCTTAAAATACGCGGCGGGGAAGAGGAGTTTAACAAGTTTACCAACGTGCTTTACCCCAAGTTTTCCCAAATGAAAAGATAAATTAAAAACCCCGCTTTACGGCGGGGTTTTTTATGTCTCAAAAGGGCCGGCAAAAGGCGTGGCTAAGAGGGGGCGTTTAAATGGCGCCAAAGCGCCGTTTGCGCGTGCGATAGTTTTCTACCGCTTTTTGCAGTTCTTCTTCGTTAAAATCGGGCCATAGAACGGGGGTAAAATAAAACTCGCTATAGGCGGCCTGCCAAAGCAAAAAGTTGGAAAGGCGCTCTTCGCCAGACGTGCGGATAATCAGCTCCGGGTCCGGCATTTCCGGCTGGTAGAGGTTGAGCGAAATATCCTGCGGCGTAACGGTTTTAACGCCCTGCGCCAGCAGGCGGTTGACGGCGTGGGCAATTTCCTGCCGGGCACCGTAATTTAACGCCAAATTAACGCTTAATCCTTTGTTTTGCGCCGTTTCGGCCACCAGGGCGTCCATTTTGGCCAAAATGTCTGCGCGCAGGTGTTCCCGTTCCCCGCTGATTAAAATGCGCAAATCTTTTTTGTGGGCGGATTTTTGATATTCGTCCAGCGTTTTCTCCAGCAAATTCATCAGGGTGTCAATCTCTTCGGGCGGGCGGGACCAGTTCTCCGTAGAAAAAGCATACATCGTAAGGTATTTAATGCCCATTTTTTCGGCCGCTTCTATGGTGCGCTGCACGGCTTTGGCGCCTTCGCGGTGGCCGGCCGAACGCGGCAGAGCACGCTGGGCGGCCCAGCGGCCGTTGCCGTCCATAATAATGCCAATGTGTTGGGGCGTGGGATTAAACGTTTCTGCCATATCTTTATTTTACCTAATTTTGCGCTTGGCCAAATAAACTGGTGCAAAAGCGTCCGTTTTTATACAATAAACATATGCATTTTGATAAATATCAGGGCTTGGGTAACGACTTTGTGTTTGTTGACGCCGAGCAGGAAACCATACCGGATTTTGCTTCCGCCGCGCGCGCCGTGTGCGACAGACGCTTTGGCGTCGGCGCCGACGGGCTGGTGCTTTTGCGCCGCCAGCAGGACGGGGTGCAGATGCGCATTTTTAACAGCGACGGCAGCGAAGCCGAAATGTGCGGAAATGCCTCGCGCTGTGTGCCGCTTTTTGCGCGTGAACGCGGCTGGCTGAAAGGCGACACGCTTACCCTCTACACCGCCGCCGGCCCCGTGATTACGCAGATTATAGACGAGCCAAAGCATTTGGTCTGTGTGGACATGGGCGCTGCGCGCTGGACGCGCAAAGAAATCCCCATGATAGGCAACCCCGACGAACAAGCCGTGGAGGTGCCGCTGGAAGCCCTGGGCCAAAGCTGGACGGGCACGGCCGTATCCATGGGCAACCCGCATTTTGTTATTTTTGTGCCGGATATAGAACAAATTGATTTGGCCGCCGTGGGCCCCGTGCTGGAAACGCATGCGGACTTCCCCAAAAAAACCAATGTGGAGTTTGTGCAGGTGTTAAATAAAGGCCTTTTGCGCATGCGCGTGTGGGAACGCGGTGCCGGCATTACCAAAGCGTGCGGCACGGGTTCGTGCGCCACGCTGGCGGCCGCCGTCAAAACGGGCCGCACCGGCAACGAAGCGCGCATTGTGCTGGATGGGGGGGAACTGTCGGTGCGTTTGGACGACAACGGACACTTGTTTATGACCGGCCCCGCCCAAAAAGTTTTTACGGGAGAATATTTACTTGCTTTATGACGAAGATTAACGAAAACTATTTAAACTTGCAAGGCAGCTATTTGTTTGCCGAAGTGGCCCGCCGCACGGCCGCTTATAAAGCCGCCCATGCCGGGCAGGAAGTCATCAGCCTGGGCATTGGCGACGTCAGCCGCCCGCTGGTGCCGGCGGTGGTGGAGGCCCTAAAAAAAGCCTGTGACGAAATGGGCCAAGCCGAAACCTTCCGCGGATACGGCCCGTATGAAGGGTATGACTTTTTGCGCAAGGCCATTGCCGCGCACGACTATCAGGCGCGCAACATAGACATTGGCATAGACGAAATCTTCGTCAGCGATGGCGCCAAAAGCGACGTGGCCAACTTTCAGGAGCTGTTTTCCGCCAAAGCCCGCGTGGCTTTGCAGGACCCTGTCTATCCCGTGTATTTGGACACCAACG
>CALUQA010000159.1 GCA_944322775.1 uncultured Elusimicrobiales bacterium | reverse complement strand
AAAGGCGGCTTTTGCAAGCCGCCTTTGCTTGTAAGACAGATTATTTGTTGACCGAAGCCATGTGTTTGATCAAGTCAAGCACTTTGTTGGAGTAACCGATTTCGTTGTCGTACCAAGAAACGACTTTCACGAAGGTGTCGGTCAAAGCAATACCGGCTTTGGCGTCAAAGATAGACGTGCGGGTATCGCCCAAGAAGTCGGAGGAGACCACGGCGTCTTCGGTGTAACCCAAGATGCCTTTCAGTTCGCCTTCGGAAGCTTCTTTCATGGCTTTGCAGATGTCTTCATATTTGGTCGGTTTGGCCAAGTTGACGGTCAAGTCCACCACGGACACGTCTAACGTAGGAACGCGCATGGACATACCGGTCAATTTGCCGTTCAAAGACGGAATGACTTTGCCTACCGCTTTGGCAGCACCCGTGGAAGACGGGATAATGTTGCCGGAAGCAGCGCGGCCGCCGCGCCAATCTTTCATGGACACGCCGTCCACGGTTTTCTGCGTGGCGGTGGTGGAGTGCACGGTGGTCATCAAACCATCAACGATACCGAATTTGTCGTTCAATACTTTGGCGATAGGAGCCAAGCAGTTGGTGGTGCAGGAGGCGTTAGACACAAACTGGGTGCCTTTGACGTAGGTTTTTTCGTTCACACCGCAGACGAACATCGGGGTGTCGTCTTTGGAAGGAGCAGACATTACCACGTATTTGGCGCCGGCTTTGATGTGAGCCTGGGCTTTTTCTTTGGTCAAGAACAGACCGGTGGATTCAACGATGTATTCAGCGCCCACTTTGTCCCAAGCCAAGTTGGCGGGGTCTTTTTCAGCGGTTACGCGGATAGCTTTGCCGTTTACGATCAGTTTGGTGTTGGCAACGTCGGCTTCGATGGTGCCTTCAAATTTGCCGTGCATCGTGTCGTATTTGAGCATGTAAGCCAAATAATCGACCGGGGTCAAATCGTTGATGCCGACGATTTCAATTTCGGGGTGGTTCTGGGCGGCGCGGAACACAAAGCGTCCGATGCGGCCGAAACCGTTAATACCTACTTTAATAGTCATACTATTACGTCCTCCATTAATTTTTAAAACTACTCGTCCTAATTATTTTACAAAATTTTTACGTGCTTGATTAGTCGCGGCTGTTGACGCGGCCCAAAAGCCTTAAAATTTCCAGGTACAGCCACACCAGCGTGACAATCAGCGAAAACCCGGCGTACCATTCCATGTATTTCGGGGCCACTACGCGGCTGGTCATTTGGTCAATAAAATGGAAATCAAGCAAAAAGTTAAATGCCGCTACGGCGCAAATAACTATGTTAATGCCAATGCTTAAAGCGCTGTTGCTGCCAAAATAGGCTACGTTTACGCCAAAGAGCATTAACACCAAGGAAACAAGATAGAACAGCGCTATGGCGCCCGTGGCAGCGGTAACGCCGATAATCAAGCCGTTCGTCACCGGGATAATGCGGCTTTTATACAAGAACAGCATGATAAAAAACACCAAAAGCGTAATGGCAATGGCTTGCCCCACAATGCCTTGGTATTGGGCCGCATACGCTGCGGAAATAACGCCCAGTGTCAGGCCTTCCCCAAAAGCATAGACGGGGGCCAGCACCGGTGCCATTCTTTTGCCAAAGATAATGATAAAACCCACAATGGCCGTTATAATGGTGATGGGCCACATATAGGCCGCCAGCGTTGCGGCTTTGGCCCAACTGATCATTCCCCCCACTACGCACAAAAGCAGCAGGAAAAAGGTTTTGTTAATGGTACCTTGCAGTGTCATGGCACTTTCGGTACGGTTCATGGCCTGTTGATAGGCTCTTTCGTTAAAAAGCGGATTTCCGCTGGACATGTTTTCTCCTCCCTCATGTAAGATAACTTTATTCTATAAAATTTACTTTTGCTGTGACATAAAAAACAACGCCTTGCTGTAAACAAGGCGTTGTTTGTAACGAAAGGGATTATGAAACTAATTTAAAAAATAGTCTTCATTCACCATTTTGCGTTTGATTTGTTTCCAGTCCAAATCGGAAACTTTTTCTATGTTCTTTTGCAAGAATTGGGCCAGCGTATCGGAGAAAAAGTAATAATCTCTGCCGGCTTGGCGCTCATCTATGGCCACATCGGCGGCGTTAAAGCCCAGCAAAAATTCTTCGGTGGATTTTTCCGGGTTCAACCCAAAGATCGGGTCGCCGCTGTCTCCTCTAATCATTTTCCAGTTGAGCTTAAAGCAGCCCGTTTCCGTGCAAACGTCGGAAATTTCCACATCGGCGCATACGCGGCCCGGCGTGCAAAGCCGTTCGCGGTTGATTTGTACGTTGGAAAAGAGGTTTTTGAGTATCTGCGGGTTTTTGGCAACAAACAAGTTGACGGCCGGTTTATTTTGCACGATCTTTTTTAATTTTTCATTGGCCGGGTCAATGCGGATCAAAAATACTTTTTCGTCCGTGCTGGATACAATATTTTTACCGTCAATAACTTCCCCGTCAATTCTTACGTTCATAATAGAACGGGAAACTTTATATTTGGCTTTAATGGGGCCGCCGCCGGCGCCTGCATAATGGCGAATGGTGCCATAGCCAGACAGACCGACACAAGCCATAGAGGCCAGTAAATAATGAGAGCTGATACGCACGGCCTGACATTCTTTTACCAGCGGATCATTGTCCACATAGTCGCTGTCTATATAGGCGTTGACGGTCACTTTTATGGGAATAACACCTTTGTCATGTGCATTAGCCGAATGCTGCATTTTTAACGCCTGCTGATTTTGAGCTTTTTGTTCTAAGGCCTTAGAAAGCGCCTGTTCCTGCGTGGCGGCAAAAAGGCCGGGACCCAACGCAAATGCCAACAACAAAGAAAATATTTTGCGGTACATAGGATGTTTCCTCTACTTAATAATTTTTTTGTTGAAAAAATTCTAGCATATTTAAAAAGGGCAAAACGATTGATTTTCGTTTTGCCCTTAAAAGTGTTTTTATTTAAACAACTGTCTTGGATTATCTATAAACATGCGGGATTTGAGCTGAGTCCAAGAAGCCGGGTTGTATTTTTGTATCGTATTTTTGATAAACTGCAAATCGTCAAGGGTCAGAATTGTATATTTGTTAGAAGATTTGCCAGACCAGCTTGATTGGAATAATTCATCTTTGCTGACATTGAGATGATATCTTTCCGGTGCGGCGTTGTAGGCCGTCAAATATTCCTCTCCATTTTTTACGTAGAAGAACGGATCGGTAGCCGTGCCATTAAAAGAGCTGCTTGCTTTAAACAAGGTGCCTTCCAAGGAATTCTCTCTTAATTTGGCCTTTGTTTTATCGCTCACGAGGGCACCATAGCGGGAAGTATGCACATAAAACTGCCCATTGGCTGCCAGCGTAAAAATATGTTCCGGCTTGCTAAAGCCCAAGATTTTCAACGGACGTTTGTTGCTTAAGGCATTAATCAAATTTTGGTTACCTTCTTTCGGGATATAGATCAACCATACATTCCCGTTGGAAAAATACTCAGGGTTCTTAATCTTAGTCCCGTCAATGCTGAAATTTTCAATTTCGCGGTCCGTGCGTTCGTTATAGGTTTCATCATAAACGATTATCGGGGACTCATCGTATTTCTTAATGGGGCAAGTACCAGAGGTAATCACCCACTGCGGACCCAGCGCATAGGCCTTGCAGCCAATTCTTCCTTCGTAACGCGGGGTTTTTTTAACGCCCGTGTATACCGCAAAAGCTCTAATCAGCTTGCGGTTGGGCAGCAGCTTTTCAGAATAGAGAAGATAGGAGCCATCTTCCTCTTGGGCAGAGCCGTCCTTAATTTCGCTGGGAAGAGCTTTGTAGACAAAAAAGCGGTTGTAGGCATAGCCGTCAATCATTTCGGGCACAGTCCAGTCCGGTCCGTGCAGCTTGACGTGTGTTTCATACACTTCTTTTTCGGCTTCGCGCACGCCTCTTTCCGAAAAAGACATCGTCAACAACATGTTATCTTTCATGGAATCTTTGCTGGAAGCGGCGGCAGAGGCGGCTGCTTTTTCAGCCGCGGCAGAAAATTTTTGATTCATTTCCTTTTCGGTCAAAGCAAAAGCCGTCGGACAAAGCAAACCGAAAATAAACAAAACAGCAAATAATTTGCGGTACATATACTCTCCTTATCTTATCTTTATAATAAAATATTATAAATTGTGTATTTCTTTATTCAAGGGCCAAAAGACCTATTTTCTATAGACAAAGGTCCTATTTTTATAATCTCTGCTTACTTTATTGTCTGCTTTGTCACTAAAAAAAGCCCCGCCTTAAAAGCGGGGCTTTTGTGTTGCGGTGTAAATTACATCATGCCGCGCATTGCGCCCATACCGGGCATGCCGGCAGCGCCGTGGGCATGCTCTTTTTCGGGGGCGTAGGCCACCAAGGCTTCGGTCAAGAGTACCGTAGCCGCAATGGAGGCGGTGTTTTCCAAAGCGGAGCGGACCACTATGGCCGGGTCTACTACGCCGGCTTTCAAGAGGTCGCCGGAGGTGCCGTTTTCGGCGTCAAACCCGCCGTCCTGG
>CALUQA010000158.1 GCA_944322775.1 uncultured Elusimicrobiales bacterium | reverse complement strand
ATACGCGCAAGCAGATTTCTTGCGCGTGTTGCAGGCATCCGTAAAACAACAATAAGAATGTTATTTTAACTTCTCGGCCAGCTGGGCGGCCATGCCCGCCAGGTGCTGGCGGATTTTGGGTTGTTTCTTTTCCAGCATGGGCAGCAGCTCACGCCGAATCCAGTTGCGGGTGTATACTTCGTCAAAGTTGGTTTGGTCCGTTACGCAGCAGAGGTCATTTTCTTTTAAATACTCTTCCACTTCCGCGCGGGTAATGCACAAAAGCGGGCGCACAATTTCCGTCGTTTTGTTCAGCATGCGCCGCACGGGAATGCCGCACAAGCCTTCCGCCCGCGTGCCGCGCAAAAGGTTTAAAAGCACGGTTTCGGCCTGGTCGTCCAAGTGGTGGCCAAGCGCAATTTTGCAAGCCCCCGTTTTTTTGGCAGCTTGGGCAAAGGCTTCATAGCGGGCTTTGCGCGCGGCGTGTTCGGTGCTTAAGTCCAATTTTTTGGCCAAGGCGAGCACGTTTTTTTTATATAGCAGAAAAGGGATATCCCATTGTTTACATACGTCGCGGCAAAAGCGCGCGTCGGCGTCGGCTGCGGCGCCGCGCAGACCGTGGTGCACGTGAACGGCCGCCAAATCAAAGTGTTTTTTGCCGGCCAAATAATGTAAAAAATGCAGCAGACACACCGAGTCCGGCCCGCCGGAAAACCCCACCAGCACCGTTTCGCCCCGTTTAAAAAAAGGGGAAGCAAACGCAAGCAGATTTTTCCAGGTGGTGGCGCCGAAGGTTTTTTTTGTCATATAAAAAAGTATAATAAAATAACTAAGGGTGATTCAAAATGAAAAAAAGAATTTTAATTGTAGAAGACGAACTGCCTATTTTGCAGTTGCTGACCATGGTGCTGGCCAAGGAAGGCTATGAAGTGCACGCCTGCCAAACCGGGCGCGACGCCATCAACCGCATGAAAGAAGTGCGCCCGCATTTGGTGATTTTGGACGTTATGCTGCCCGGTATAGACGGGCGGGCAGTGGCCTCTATTATGGAACAAGACGACGAACTAAGCGCCATTCCCATTATCGTTACGTCTGCTTTGGTAGAGTCGGAACACATGTTCCAGCCGTTCCCGCAAGTAAAAGCTTTTTGCGCCAAACCGTTTGTTTTAAAAGATTTGGTCATTAAAGTAAAACAATGCTTGGGTGACGCATAAATTTAAACAAAATAAAAACCCCGCTTAAAAAGCGGGGTTTTTTATGGCTTGTTTTTAAAATTCGCTTTGTGCGTACAGCTCAAAAAACGCTTCCAGCACTTCCTGCAAAATCCACTCGGGGTCAATTTCCCGCCCGAGCAGTTTTTTAACGCTGGTGGCCCCGTGCAAAGAAGCGGGCAGCTTGTTGTTTACGTTAATGCCCACCCCCAGCAACACAAAGGGCTCGCCTTCCGGGGTTTGTTCGGGCTGCACCAACACGCCGGCAATTTTCTTCCAGGTTTTGGTTTTGGGGTCCAAAGCCAGCACATCGTTAGGTTTTTTAACTTTGGTTTTAAACTCAAACAAATGTTTAAACGCATGCACAATGGCCTGCGCGGCTTTGTCGGCCCAGTGCTGCGCGTCCGCCGCATTTTTCTGCGGGCGCAACACCAGCGTAAAATATACGCCGCCGCGGCCGGCGCTCCAGGTTTTGCCTTCTTGGCCAAACCCTTCCGTTTGTTCATAGGCCAACACCAGGGTATGGTTTTCGCACCCTTGGCAGGCCAGTTCACGGGCTAAATTTTGCGTGCTGTCCAACACTTCCACGCTTACCATGCTGCTTACGCACGGCAGAGAAAGGGTAATTTCTTGCATAAATATATTTTATCAATTAACAAAAATGCCCGCAAAGCGCGGGCGATTTTATTTTAGTTTCATTTGTTTAATTTCAAACAGCCGGTCGCGCAAATCGGCCGCCAGTTCAAAGTTCAAATTGTCGGCGGCTTCGCGCATTTGTTTTTCCAGCTCGGCGGCAATTTTGTTGATGTTTTTGGCCGTCGGCTCCGGCAAGGCGGAATGCAAAATGCCCAGGCCTTCCGTCTTGGCGCTGTCTTCAAATTCTTTCAGTTCCACTTCCGCTTTTTCAATGGTGCGCGGCGTGATGTTGTGTTCTTTGTTATAGGCTTCCTGTATGCTGCGGCGGCGGTTCATTTCGGCCAAGGCATACTTCATGCTTTCGGTTTCCCGGTCGACATACAGCACCACTTCGCCGTCCACATTGCGGGCGGCGCGGCCCGAAATCTGTATCAGTGTGGTGGCATTGCGCAGGAAGCCTTCGTTGTCGGCCCCCAAAATGGCCACCAGCCCCACTTGCGGAATGTCTATGCCTTCGCGCAGCAGATTAATGCCCACCAGCACGTCAAAAACGCCTTGGCGGAATTGCTTTAAAATTTCCACACGTTCCAGCGCGTCAATATCCGAATGTAAATAGCGCGTTTTTATGCCTTTTTCTATCAGGAAGGCGCTTAAATCTTCGGCCGTTTTTTTGGTCATGGAGAGCACCAGCGTGCGTTCGTGGCGGGCCATGTGTTCTTTGATTTTTTCCAGCAAATGGTCTATCTGCCCGGCGCTGGGGTGCACGGTTACTTTGGGATCCACCAACC
>CALUQA010000157.1 GCA_944322775.1 uncultured Elusimicrobiales bacterium | reverse complement strand
GTCACGGTGCCGCAGCGCTTGGCCAAGGTGGCCGAGGCTGACAACAACTCCTGCGCCATCATTGTCAAAAACGCGGCCGACGTGCCGGTGGCTATCAAAAGAGTGGTCAACCCCAAATTCCCGTTGCAGTTCCAAATGGGAGAAGAAGACTTGTTGGCCACCGATGTGGAAGGCGACTTAAAACTGGAAGTACAAATCAATAATCACGGCAAGTTGGGCGTGATTAAAGAAGGCGACATCTTTGGCACCGCTTCCAGCACGATTAAGCCCAATGCTAAAAACGTGTTGGTGCAGGCCGATAAAATGACCGGCATGCCCAAACTGGCCCGCAACGTGCGCGGCAACTTCTTCCGCACGGCTGCGCGCTAAAAAATAAGCGAAATTTCTAAACCCGCCTTTTTAAGGCGGGTTTTTTGTTGCCTGTTAAGGCGTTTGGTCCGTCCAATAAAAGAAGAAATATTTTGCTTGACGAAGTGTAAAATAAATAGCACAATGAGAATATCAGTCAGAGAGGAGGGTTTGATGAAAAAAAGTTTATTGCTGCTGGCGGCCTTGGCTGTTTCTTCGGCCTTGTGCGCACAGGAAACGCAAAATTTAGGGCGCGAAGACGTGCTTGCCGCCTTTAAAGAATATAACCCCGCCGCTTTGGAAAAAGCGGCCCAAAATCCGGCCTATAACAATTTGCTTAACAAAGTGGCCGCGGCCTATTCCGCCCCTAATACGGACGTTAACCAAAGCGAAATGATTGCTTTGGTGCTTAACTTTGACAATTCCGTCCGTTTGCAAGTGGTGCGTGAAGACTATTTTAACGGGCGCACTCTGCAGCTGGTGTCCGGGGAAGAGCTTGCTGCTTTGGAAGATAGCGTGTCGGAAGAGCTGCAACGGATCGTTAAAGACGTGTATAAAAACACGTTAAAAGTGAAAGATCTGCAAATTGACCGCTATAAAGACCAAATTAAGGCAGTTAAGAAAAACGACTCCCTAACCAAAGAACAAAAGCAAGAAGCGGTGGATAAATTGAACGGTCAGGTTAAAGCGGTGAAAGCGGAAATAAAGACTTTAAAGAAAAATTCCAAACAAAAAATTAAAGACACGGCCGCCGTATACTTGGCGGAAATGCGGGTTGAGTTTACGCAAAGACAAAATGCCCAATTAAGCAGTGCCCAGCAAAAAGAAGAAGCCGCCGCGCAAGCCCCGGCTCAAGAAGTAAAAGCCGACAATAAAAAACCGGTTGCCAAATAAGGTTTTGTTTACGGCCGCGCCTGTCCGCACAAGCGGAGGGGCGCGGCTTCTTTGTGCCGTAAAAGTTGCAGTACAGACGCATAAATTGATTTAATGTACACAAAGGCTTGCTATAGCCGTTAATTTTGCCCTAAATAGGATTTAATAATTATGATTAGAATGATGATTGACAAAATTTTTGGAACCAAAAGCGAACGTGATTTAAAGAAAATCCAGCATTATGTAGACAAAACCAACAGCCTTTCCGCCCAAATGGAAGCCCTTTCCGATGAACAATTAAAAGCCAAAACGCAGGAATTTAAAGACCGCCTGGCCAAAGGCGAAACGCTGGACGATATCCTTTCGGAAGCGTTTGCCGTTGTGCGCGAAGCAGCCAAACGCGTTATCGGCCTGCGCCCCTATGACGTGCAGCTTTTGGGCGGTATCGTGCTGCACCAAGGCAAAATTGCCGAAATGGGCACCGGGGAAGGTAAAACCCTGGTGGCCGTGCTTCCTTCTTATTTAAATGCATTAACCGGCAAAGGTGTGCACGTGGTAACGGTCAACGACTATCTGGCCCGCCGCGACCGCCAGTGGATGGGCCCCATTCACGAATTTTTGGGCCTTACCGTCGGTTACATTAACCACGATATGGGCAATGCCGAACGCCGCGAAATGTATGACAAAGACATCACCTACGTAACCAACAATGAACTGGGCTTTGACTACCTGCGCGATAATATGGTCATCACCCGGCAGGATCGCGTGCTGCGCCCGCTGAACTATTGTATTGTGGACGAAGTGGACTCCATTTTAATTGACGAGGCCCGCACCCCGCTGATTATTTCCGGCCCGTCAGAACAAAGCACCGATAAATATTACATCGTCAACCGCCTGATCCCTTCCTTAAAAGTGCGCATGATTACCGAAAATGACGAAGTAAAAGCCAAATATGACCATGTGGACCTGGGCGAAGGCTATGACGCCATCGTGGAAGAAAAAAACCACACCGCCACGCTGACCGACACCGGTATAGCCAAAGCGGAAAAGTTTTTAAATGTCCCCAACCTTTACAACGATGTAGAGTCCGAATGGGTGCACCACATCAACCAAGCCTTGCGCGCACACCATTTGTATGAAAAAGACGTAGACTATGTGGTCAAAAACGGCGAAGTGATTATTGTGGACGAATTTACGGGCCGCTTAATGCCCGGCCGCCGCTGGAGCGACGGGCTGCACCAAGCCGTGGAAGCCAAGGAAGGCCTGCAAATCAAAGAGGAAAACCAGACCTTGGCCACCATTACGTTCCAGAATTTCTTTAAACTGTACAAAAAACTGTCCGGTATGACCGGTACGGCCATGACGGAAGCCAACGAGTTTTGGCAAATCTATAAATTGGACGTGGTGGAAATCCGTCCCAACCGTCCGTCCAAGCGCATTGACTATCCGGATTTGGTGTTCTTAACCGAAAAAGACAAATTTAATGCCATTGTGGAAGAAATTGAAGCCCTGTGGAAAAAGGGCGCCCCGGTGCTGGTGGGTACGCGCTCTATTGAAAAATCCGAAAAATTGGGCAATATGCTGCGTGCCCGCGGCATTCCGCACAAGGTGCTCAATGCCAAATACCACGAAATGGAAGCCCAAATCATCAGCCAGGCAGGCCGCAAAGGGGCGGTGACCATCGCCACCAACATGGCCGGCCGCGGTACCGACATTGTGCTGGGCGGCAACCCGGCCGATAAAGCCGAACAGGAATATGTGCTTTCTCAGGGCGGTTTGCATGTCATCGGCACGGAGCGCCACGAAAGCCGCCGCATTGATAACCAGCTGCGCGGCCGCTGCGCCCGCCAGGGGGACCCGGGCTGCTCCCGCTTCTACATTTCTTTGGAAGATGAACTGATGCGCCTGTTTGCCAATACGGCCAAAATCAGCTCTATCTTAAGCACTTTGGGCATGAAACCCGGCGAGGCTATTGAGTCGCGCCTGATGAGCCGCCAGATAAAAGAAAACAAGCGCATGGTGGAAGGCCATAACTTTGATATCCGCAAACATTTGCTGGACTATGATAAAGTGATGAACCAGCAGCGCACGGCGGTGTACGGCTTGCGCAATGCCATTTTGGACGGCGAGGACATGACCAACACCGTGTTGAAAATGATAGACGAAGTGGTGGAAGAAATTGTCCACAACTATTATTTCCCGCGCGATCCGGGCAAGAGCAATTTTGAAACGCTTAACGTGACGCTGCGCTCTTTGTTCCCGTATGCTTTTGATTATAATGCCGACAATACCGAAGGCAAAACCCGCGAACAGCTTACGGAAGAGATTGTCAGCCTGGTGGAAAAACTCTATCACGAAAGAGCAGACTTTTTTGCCAGCCAGGGCATTAGCTTTCCGGAATTGGAACGCATGTTGCTGCTGCAGATTATAGACAGCGCCTGGAAGCAAAATTTGTATGAGTTGGATCAGTTGCAAAACAGTGTCAGCCTGCGCGGATACGCCCAAAAAGACCCGCTGATTGAGTACCAGAAAGAAGCCTATAAGCTCTACAGCGCCATGATGAATAAAGTTCGTGACTTAATGGTGGGCTATATTTTCCGCCTGCAGTTGCCGCCGGTGCGCCAGGCTGTTTCCCCCAAGAAACAAGCCGCGCAAAACGCGACCGGCAAACAGAAAAACGCCGTCCCCGCCGACCATAAAATCGGGCGTAACGACCCTTGCCCGTGCGGCAGCGGCAAAAAATACAAAAAATGTTGCGGAGCCAAACTATGAACGCTAAAATAAAAGGTTTATTTTTAGTAGTGTGCGCCTGTCTGGTGGTGGTATTGGGTTTATCTTTTTTATCTAAAGGCAACCCGATAGAGGTGCAAATGCCTTTGGTAACGGTAGACATGGTGAAAGAATATCAGGCAAAAGTGCAACAAGCACAAGAAAAAAAGGAAGACGCCGTTGCCGCACGGAAACGGGCCGAGCTGGAAGTCAAACTCTATCAGTGCGCGCAAAATGACGAATGCATTATTGTGGATAAAGACCCTTGCGGCTGCTTGAAAGGGCCCGAAGGCGTAACGGCCATTAACTCGGCCATGACGCTGGAATTTTCCCGCTTGATGCAGCAAGAAGCCGGCGGTTCTACGGTGTGTCCGCAGGTCGCTTCCACGGAAAGAGAATGTTCTCCTTCCGCCCGTGCGGTTTGCCAACAAAACCGCTGCCAGATTGTATACTAGGATAAACTATGAGCCCGCTGCGCAGAAGACCTTATTTAGAGGAACCGGCCGCTAAGCCGCCTTCAAAGCTGCGGGCTTTTTTTGTCCGTTTGGGCACGGACGTCGTGCGCACGATTTTTTTGCTTATCTGTTTGTGTGCCACGGCTTTTCTGTTTAAAATTGCCTACCCTAAACCTTCCTTTAGTTTGCTGATGTGGCTGGCCTTGGCGCCCTTTACGCTGGCGGTGGTGCGCCTGCGCGGGTTTTGGGGCAGCTTTTTATACTCTTGGCTGACGGGGTTTGCCGTTTTTGCAGGCATTTATTATTGGATTTTTCTCACGTGCCGCAACGGCGGGGGACTAAGCGTGCCTTTGGCTATGGCGGCCTGGCTGGGGCTTGCTGCGCTGATGGCCATACAATTTGCCATTTTTGGCGGCAGCTGTTTTTATTTAAAACGCCTGCAATGGGCCTTTCCCGTTTTGGCGGCCTTGGGCTGGGCGGCGCTTGAATGGGCGCATGAAATGCTGGCCACGTATGCCTTGGGCTTTCCGTGGTTTACGCTGGGGTATTCCCAATGGAATTTGCCGCAGGTGCTGCAGCTGGCCTCTTTTGCGGGCAATACGGGCATCAGCTTTTTGGTGGCGTTTACCGGCATTAGCGTGGGATATGCTTTTGCCACACCGTATTTAAAACGCGGTTTGGTGCAGCTGTTTTTGGCCGCTGCGGTGTTTTTGGGCGTGTATGGCTATGGTTCTGCCGTGCTGGCGCATAAGCCGCAGCACAGTCTGCTTTCTTTGCGGGCGGCGGTTTTGCAGCCCAATGTGGACCAATATAAAAAATGGTCGCCGGAGTTTGAACAGGAAATTTTAAA
>CALUQA010000156.1 GCA_944322775.1 uncultured Elusimicrobiales bacterium | reverse complement strand
GGCCTGTACGGCAATCATTTGCGGCATGCGTTCAATAATGCCCAGTTTGCTAAAATCTACAAACCCTTTCCATAATCCGCTCAGCACGGTACCGTCGCCCACGGCCACAATCACTTTGTCCGGGGCTTCCCATTCCAGCTGTTCGCAAATTTCAAAGGCGCAGGTTTTTTTGCCTTCGCGGGTATAAGGGTTAAAACCGGCCGCGCGGGAATACCAGCCGTTTTCTTCCACGGCTTTGCGGCACAGGTCAAAGGCGTCGTCGTAGGTGCCTTCCACGTTAATCACTTCCGCCCCGTACACCAAAAGCTGTACCAGTTTGGGTTCCGGCACGGAGGTGGGGGTGAAAATGACCGATTTCATCGGCAAGCTGGCCGTTAAACAAGCCAAAGAGTCGCTGGCATTGCCGGTGGAAGCGTCGGCAATAATATCTTTGTCCAGCTCCAGCGCGCGGGCCACGGCCACGGCACTGCCGCGGTCCTTGATAGAGCCGGTGGGGTTGCGCCCTTCGTCTTTAATCAGCAAGGTGGAAATATCCAGCTCGTGGGCCAGTTCCTTGCAGTTGTACATCGGCGTCCAGCCCACATGCACGTGGGGCACTTTGTCGTGGTCGTTGATGGGCAACAGGTCCATATAACGCCACATGTCAAAATGGGTATTGTCTTTTAATTTGCTAATGCTGAAGCGGCGGGAAATCAGCTTATAGTCGTAATTGACTTCCAAATTACCACCGCAGGCGGTGCAGACAAAATCCGCCTCGCTGGTTTTATGCTCTTTGCCGCAGTTAATGCACTGTAAGTTTAATATCTTTTTCATTTAGCCTCTTGCACCGGACGCACGGGCTTTTGAATAAGGAACAAGCTGATAAAAATGAGCACCAGCCCCGCAATTTCATTCGTGCCCGGAAAGCGGCCAAAGGCAATCATGTCGCTGGCCATGGCCACCACCGGGGTAAAATAGGTAACAGACGCCATGCGCGTGGCACCCCAGCGGCGGATTAACGCCACCATAAGCAGGAAGGCTACCGCCGAGGAAAACACCCCCGCGCTGGCAATGGAAATAATTACTTTAGGCGTAAAAGACGCCGCCGAAGGCACCGGCTCCAAAATAAAAGATACAATCAGCAGCACCACGGCGGAAAAAAAGTATTGGTGAAAGGTGTTGGCTTCGGGGGAGACGCTGTTGTTGTCTACCATAATTTTTTTGGTCAGCACATTGCCCAAGCTGTAGGCCCACGCCATAAGCAAGAAGGCAAAACAGCCATACAACACATTCGGGTCAGACCCCAGCTGCAAAGACGGCCACATAATAATTAAAAGCCCCGCCAGCCCCACCAGCACGCCGACGGCTCTGCGCCAGGTAAAGCGGTCCACCCCTTTTAAAAGCACGGCCCCGGCAATAAAGGACCACAAAGGCACCGTCCCGTTAAAAATGCCGCCAATGGTGGGCGCCACAAAACGCTGCCCCCAGGAAATGGCCGCAAACGGAAACAGAATAAGCAAAAAGCCGATGGTCCACGGGCGCCAGAGTTCTTTAACGGGGCAGCGCAGGTCTTTGCGCTGCACGCCGTACAGAATAGCAAAGAAAATCAACCCCGCCAATACGCGGTAAAAAGTGCCCCAATAAGGCGGCAAAACGTCTACGATATTTTTGGTGGCCAAAAAAGCCGTACCCCAACACAAAGCCAAACAAAACGCCAATAGATAACTCATTTCTTCCTCCTGGTATTATCTTTTCATTATATAAAATTCGTTTCGCTCTTCCGCGGCAGGGGCTTAATGCAGGTGAATGTACCAGCCGATAATGACTAGCCCCAAAAGCAAACGGTAAATGACAAACACGTTAAAACTGTGCGTTTTAATGTATTTCATGAGGCAGCCAATCACCACCAGCGCGCCCAAAAAAGCGCTGATAAAACCCCAAACCAGCGGGCCGTTTATTTCCGCCCAGGTCAGGTGGGTCAGCTCCAGCACGGCGGCCCCGCCGATGACGGGGGCCGAAAGCAAAAAGGATATGCGCGCGCTTTGGCTTCTGGAAAAGCCCAAAAATAAAGCCGCCGTAATGGTAATGCCACTGCGCGAAACGCCCGGCATCAACGCCAGCGCCTGCGCACAGCCAATAATCAGCAGGTTCTTTAAATTGATGTCTGCGCGGTCCGTGTTTTGGGCCTTGCGGTCGGCCAGCCACAAAATAACGGCAAACACCATCAGGCAGGCGGCAATCATCAGCGGGTTTCTAAATGCGGTTTCTATCCAGTCTTGCAATAATACGCCCGCCAGTCCCGCCGGCACAGTGGCCAAAGCCAGCAACCACAGGGTTTTGCCGTCTTGGCTGGTTGGCTTGGTTAGCCCGTTTTTAATGATAAAAAACCAGTCCTTGGCAAAATACAAAATTACAGCCAGCAACGTGGCCAAATGCAGCATGACGTCAAAGGTGACCCCTTGATATTGCGCCCCGCGGAAAAAGGGCAACAGCACCAAATGGGCCGAGCTGGATATGGGCAAGAACTCGCCCAAGGCTTGCAAAAGTCCCAATAAAACAGCGTCCGGTGTGGTCATTTACTCTCCCAGCGCCAGCAGTTTGGGCGCGGCCGGGGCGGTTAAGTCAAACACGGCAAAAGAACCGGCCGCAAAAGGGGTGTATTGTTGGCGCAAAATGCCCGCCGCCAAGTTGAAGTTGGGGTTGTGCCCCACCAACATCACGCAGTCGGCACGTTGCAGCTGGCTTAGAGCAAACTCAATTAAGCCTTTGGCGCTTAAGCGCCCGTCCAGCTCTTGGGCGGTTTGCGGGGCAATGCCCACAATATCGCCTGCAATTTGGGCGCTTTGTTGGGCACGCAGCAATGGGCTTGCAAGCAGAAGGCCGGGTTTGTAACCCGCACTTTTAATGGCGCGTGCGGAAGCGGCCACTTTTTCGCGGCCAGACTGCAAAAGCGGTCTTTGGGCGTCCGTTTCGGCGTAAGGTTCGGCTTTGCCGTGACGCATGAGGATTAAAGTTTTCATCTAACCGTTCCTTGGCGCGTAAAACGACGCCAAAAATGTAATAATATGTATAAAATACTTTATTACTATAGCATTTTATGCGCATTTTTTACGCGCCCCTGCGGGCTTTGGAAAATAAATTTGTGGACTATGCGGCCTCCCTTCAGCCGGGGCCGCAGCGCCGCGTGCTGGTGCTGTGCCCTTCGGCGCGCACGGCGGCCACGCTGCGGCGTTTGTGCGTGCAAAAAACGGGGGTCATCAGCAATGTGTTTTTTGTTACGTTTTCCCAACTGCTGGCCCGCCTAAATGCGCAAAGCCCCGCAGCGCAGGTGCCGCTTTTGCCGGCGGACAATTTGCATGACTATATCCTTAAAAAACTGCTTTCTGCCCCGGGGCTTGGGCTGTATAAAAAGCCCAGCCGCGGCTTTATCAGCGCTTTAAAGGCCTCTTTGCGCGACTTGGGTGACTCGTTAGCCGACCCCGACGTGCTGGAAGAGCACCTGCAAACCACTTCGGACCCGCTTTTGCTAAACCAACAACCCCATTTGCAGTGGCTGATTAATGTCTACCGCGCTTATCTGCAAAAAATGGACGCGGTGCCCGGCTATCGTTCCTATAGGCAATATTTTGAGGACGCCCTGTCTGTTGCGCAGGCCAGCCCGTGGCTGCAGTCTTTTACGGAAATTTTGGTTTACGGGTTTTACGAGTTTACCGGCCGCCAGCTGGATTTGTTTTCCGCTTTGCGCACCCATTACCCGGTAACGGTTTTTTGGCCTTACAGCAGTCACCCGGCCTTTGAGTTCGGACGTAAATTCTTTGAAACCAATATTTTAGGCGCCGGGGCTGAGGCGCAAGCCCTGCCGGAAAACTGGTCTTCTTTGGCGGCGGGGGAAGCGCTGGAAGCTTTGTTTTCGCCCCGCACGGCCGAGCACACGCCGCAGAACGTGCATTTTGTATCAGCCGCCGACGCACAGGCCGAGGTGTTCTTTGCCGTCAAAGAAATGCTGCGCCTGCACGAGCAGGAAGGCATGCCCTTTGAAGACATGGCCCTGTGTGCCCGCTCGCTGGAAGGCTACAAAGCTTTTTTGCCGGCCGTGTGCGCCCAAAACGGCGTGCCGCTAAATGCCGATTTTGCGTTTAATTTTACCTCTTTGCCTTTGGGCGTTTTTCTTACCAATTTATTTTCGCTGGCGCGTGGCGGTTTTGACCGCGAAGACGTGCTGGCGGTGGTCACTTCGCCTTATTTTAAAAGGCCCAACCGCTGGCGCTACCTGATAGACGAATGTTTGGCCAAGCGGGATTTTGGCCAATGGGCCGATTTGCTGCGCCCCACGCTTTCTTCTTATGATCCTGCCTTTTTAACGTGGCTGGAAGGGATTAAAACTCAGCTGGAATTTTTGGAAAAACCCCTTGCCTGGAATACATTGTGTGCGGCCGCGGCACAGCTGGTGCAAGACAATGTTTGCACGGAAGGGCTGTCGCCTGCCGAACAACAGGTGCTGGCCGAATGGCAAAACGTGCTGAATGGTTTTGCCCGCTACAATGCGGTGGCCCAAACGGCGCAGGAAGGGGAGTTTTTAGACGAGTTGTTTTCCGCCTTGCAGGACGTGCGCCTGCACCAAACGGCGGCGGTGCCGGGCGGTGTGAGCGTGTTGGACGCGCTGGCCATGCGCGGGCAGGGGTTTAAAGCGGTGTTTTTGCTGGGGCTGGACGAAAAAAGTTTCCCGCAGGCCATGCACGAAGACCCCATGCTTAAAGATTATTACCGCCGCGTGTTGCGCGACCAGCTTGGTTTTTGGATAAATCCCAAAATGGAACGGTTTAACGAAGAGCGGCTTTTGTTTTTCTGCGCGTTGGAAGCCGCCGCCGATAAACTTTATCTTTCCTGCCTGCGCAGCGACGCGGAAGGCAAGCCGCTGGTTATCTCTGGCTATTTGGCCGAGTTTGCCCGCGCCGCCAAAACAGATTTGCAAACCGCTTCCCGCTATGTCAGCGGCCGCCTATCGGAGCGCTTAAAAACGGCGGATTTGGCCTCTCTTAGCGCCAAGGAACTTTCTTTGCTGTTGGCGGCGGAAAGCGCGCCGGAAGAAAATTATCTTCAGGCCGGCTTGCTGGACGAAGGCGACAGCGACAGCCTGCACGCCGCGCGGCAAATGGCCGGCACGGGCACCTTAAACGCCTTTGACGGCAAAGTGCAAAGCGGGCGGGAAATTTTTGCCTCTCAGCACGCGGCCGGCTTTTCGCCTTCTGCCTTGCAGGATTTGGCCCGCTGCCCCATGAAATATTTTCTGGCCAAGGGCCTTGGCCTTAAAGAAAAAGACGAGGTGCTTTCCCGCAGTGAGCTGGCGCCGGATTTGCGCGGCACCGCCTATCACCAAATTTTGATGGATTATTACCAGCGCCTTTATAAAGAAGGGCTTGCAGGGCAACTTTTTCCCTCGGCGCTGGAAGCGCGGCTGGACGAAGCCGTAAACAAAAACTATAACGCCCAAAGCTACAAACAATTTGGCATTTACCCCGTCATTTGGGACATGATTTTAAAAGACATTCGCGACAAACTGGCCGACTTTGTAGTGCAGGACGCCGAACATCTGGACGGCTTTGTGCCCAGCGTGTTTGAAACCCAGTTTGAAAAAATATACAGCCCCTCGGCCAATGTTAAAATGAAACTCAAAGGCATTATAGACCGCATAGACGTTAATGCTCAAAACAAAACCTTCCGCGTGCTGGACTATAAATCGGGCCGCCACGGCGGCAAAGATTTGGCGGCGGATATGTTTAAAAAAATTATTCTCCAGCCGTTTATCTATTTAATTTTAGCCCAGGACCAACCCCCTACCCGCGGTTTAACGCCCGACGGGGCGGCCCTGCTTAACATCAACAAAGGCTATAACCGCCAGGAACTTACCGCCCAAGGCTTTGAAGCGGTGCGCCCGCGTGCCGAAAAGTTTTTGACCCTGCTGACGGAACTGATTTGCGGGGGGACCTTTTTTGTCAGCCCGGGCGACCATTGCCAATATTGCCCGTACGGTGCCATCTGCCGCAAAGACGCCTACCGCACCTTGCTGCGCGTAAAACACACGCCGCAGGCCGGCGCGTTGGAGGAGGCCAAACAATGACGAACCGCGAAGACCGCCAGCGCGTGCGCACTTGTTTAAACGTTAATATGGTGGTGGAAGCCGGCGCCGGCACCGGCAAAACCACACTGCTTATTGACCGGCTTTGTTTTGCCTTGCTTGCGCAGGGCATTCTGGCCCCGCGTTTGGTGGCGCTGACGTTTACCGAAAAGGCCGCCGCCGAAATTAAAAACCGTTTGGTTTTTAAATTGCAGGCCGTTTTGCAGGCCGCCCGCGCCGGCACGCAGGAGCCGACCTTGGACACGCTGATTTCTTTTTTTGGCGTACCGGTTCAAGAAATTATTGCCCGCGCCGAAACGGCCCTTTCCCAATTAGACATCAGCCCCATTGGCACCATTCACGGATTTTGTGCCGACATTTTGCGCGCCTATCCGCTGGAAGCGGGCCTAAACCCCGGGGCGGAAATAGACAAAGGCGCCCGTTCCCAACGCTTGTTTGAAGCGGAATGGAACCGCTTTTTAGACAGCGAACTGGGGGAAAACGCCCCCCGTGCCGCCCAATGGAAAGAGGTGCTCTCCTCCGTCACGCTGGCCGATTTGCGCGCCTGCGCCGAAGAAATGTGCAGCGGCAAAACGGAAGGGTACGATTATTTTGCCCAAAAAGAGTTACTTATTAAAATTTGCACCCGCCGCGCAGATGAGGCAAAAGCCTTGGCAGACCATTTTGCCGAAGGCAAAAAAAGCCCGCGCGTGATAGAAAAAGCCCTCTTCCAGGCCGCCGAGCGTTTTGCGCAAGCCGCCGCCTGGCTGCAAACGGGCGTGTATACCGGCAAAGCGCAGGAAACCATACAAATTAAATCCGTTCCCAAAGACTGGGACGAACAAAGCGCCGACGAAGCCAAAGCCCTCTGCCGCTTTGCCGCTCAGGCGGACCCGGCCGTACAGCTTTTTGTGCGCAAAGCGTATGACTTGCTTGCTCCGTTGGTGCAGGCCGTACGCGCGCGGCTTAAGCAAGAGGGGGTGCTGAGCTTTGACGATTTGATTGTTAAAACGCGCGACCTGCTTAAAAACAATTTGCTGGTGCGCCGCTACGTGCAGGAAGATTACGACGCGCTTTATATTGACGAGTTCCAGGACACCGATCCCGTGCAGGGGGAACTGCTTTTGTTTTTGGCCGAACAAAAAGGCGGCGGCGCCACGGACTGGCGTGAGGTAAAACTGCAGCCCGGCAAGCTGTTTGTGGTGGGCGACCCCAAACAATCCATTTACCGCTTCCGCGGGGCCGACATTACGGCCTATGAACTGTTTACGGATTTGATTTTAAGCCAAGGCGGGGAAAAGGCCTACCTGCGCGAAAACTTCCGCAGTGAGCAGGAAATTATTGCCCTGGCCAACGGGGTGTGTGCGGTCGTTATGAAAGAGCGGCCCGCTTTTCAGCCGGCATACGAACCCATTTTTACGGCCAAGACGGCGCGCAGCGGCGCGGCGGAGCTGGCCTTGGTGTGCCGTGCCGAGGGCGAAAAAATATCGGCCGACGATTACCGCCATAACCAGGGGCGTTTTGTGGCCCGCTGGATTAGGCAAAACGTGGGCCGCCTGACGCTGCCCAACGGGGAAAAACTGCAGTATAAAGACATTGCCATTTTAAGCCGCGCCGCCACCACCATCGGCCCGTATGCAGACGCGCTGCGGCGCGAAGGCATTGCTTTTTCCGTAGAAGAAGACCGCGACTTTTACCGCCGGCAGGAAATTTGCGATTTCTTAAATTTCCTGCGCGCGGCCGACGATCCGCAGGACCGCATTGCCTTAACCGGCGTGCTGCGCAGCCCGCTGGGGGCCATGACGGACGAAGAAATTTACCGCTTAAGCAAACAGGGCCGCCTGGACTGGCGCGCACCGTCTGCCGACCCTAAAGCCGAACGCGCTTTTGCGCGTCTGCGCCAATTTGCCGCGCGGGCCGGGCGCGAGCCGCTGCGTGTGCTTTTGCGCAGTTTGCTAAACGAAACTTTTTTGCCGGAATCCTGCGCCTATGCCTACGACGGGGAGCGCAGTATCGCCAATTTGGAAAAACTGGTCTCTTTGGCCGAAGGCTACTCTTTGCAAACGCCGCTTACATTGGGGCAATTTCTCAGCCGCGTGCAAGAAATGATGGAGCAGGAGCTGGGCCGCCTGACCGCCTTGCCGGAAGGGGAAGCCCTCAATGCCGTGACGATGATGACGGTGCACAAATCCAAGGGGCTGCAATTTCCGGTGGTGATTTGGACGGATATTTCCAAAAAGGAAAGCGCCTCGGCCGCCCAGCGCCCGCAGCATTTGTATTCCTGGCGGTATAATTTGCACGGCTTTCGGGTGGGGGCGTATGGGGATATCAACCTGGCCTGGCTGGAAGAAGAACAGCGTCAGCATGCCCGCTGTGAAGAAGTGCGCGTGCTGTACGTGGCGCTGACGCGGGCCAAATATAAATTGCTGGTGGTGGGCAACGAAGAAAGCGACAGCCGCACCGTGGCCGACATGTTTGCGCGCGCGGGCTATTTCCCGCCGCAGGGCCAGCAGCCGCCAACTTTGGGCAAAGAACAAGAACTGCAAGTGCAGTATGTGCCCTACCAAAAACCGAGCGAATTTATTTATCAGCACCGCGCCGAAGAGACCCTGGCCGCGGCGCCGCGGGATTTTGACGGCTGGAAAAAAGCCTATGCAGCGCGTATGCAAAACTACCGCCAAATGTGCCGGCAGAAGAGTGTGCTGGCCCCTTCGGCCTTAGCCGAGCAGCAGGATTTCAGCCGTGCGGCGGCCGATTTGGGCACCCTGGTGCACGCGGCGCTGGCGCATTATTTTGCGGGGCAAAAAGAAGCGGCGGCCTGCGTGCGTGCGGCCGCGGCGGAAACCGGCCTTGGCGCCAGTGTTCCGGCGGCGCAGAACTTGCTGGACGTTTTTATTTCTTCGGCTTTGTGCAAACGCTTGCAAACGTGGCAAAGCCTGGCAAGCGAAATGCCCTTTTCCATGCAAACGGCGCAGGGTATGGTCAGCGGCGTGATGGACTGGCTGGCGCGTGACGAACAAGGCCGGCTGTGGGTGCTTGATTTTAAAACCGAC
>CALUQA010000155.1 GCA_944322775.1 uncultured Elusimicrobiales bacterium | reverse complement strand
GAATGCACGGCCGGGCCTGTGCCCGTATTTAGCATGTGGTGCTGCACGGCGGCGCTGTCGGTCACCAGCCCCCTGGCACCGCCCAGAGCGTCAATTTCCCGCACGATTTGCCCCTTGGCAATACCGCCGATGGACGGGTTGCAGGACATTTGGGCAATGGTGTCTAAACTTTGGCTTAAAAGCAGGGTTTTGGCCCCTGTTTTGGCAGCAGCCAGGGCAGCCTCGCAGCCGGCATGTCCGCCGCCGATAACAATTACGTCATATTCATTCGGATACTGATACATTTACGTCTACTTCCCCATACAAAACTTAGAGAAGATAATCCCCAGCACATCGTCGGGGGTTACTTCTCCTGCCAAATCTTTCAGCGCGTTAAGCGCGCCGCGTATATGCTCGGCGCACAGTTCAAGGCCAGCCCCGTGCTCCAGGCGCACACAGGCGGACTCCACGTCCGTCTGCGCATTGAGCACCGCCTGATATTGGCGCAGGTTGGAAATCATCACACCGTCTTCCCCCTGTGCCTGCGGCGCGGCCACAAAAGACAAAATCTGCTTTTTTAACTCTTCCAGCCCTTCGCCTTTTTTGCAGGACACATACACCGTGTACTGCGCCTTGCCTTCCAGCGGGCAGCGGTTTTGCGTGGCGCTGTCTGTTTTGTTGAGCACCAGCACCACGGGCTTGTTTTGCTTCTGTACGTCGTCCCACAGGGCTTCTTCCTGCGGGGTAAGCTCGCGCGAAAGGTCCGCCACAAAAAGCACCACGTCGGCTTTTTCTATGGCGCGCAGGCTGCGCTTCATGCCTTCCTGTTCAGCAGGGTCCAGGGCGTGTTCGCGTATGCCGGCGGTATCGGTTAAAATAATTTTCTGTCCGTCCAAGTCCAGGCTTTCTTCCACGGTGTCGCGCGTGGTGCCGCTTTGGTCGGACACAATGGCGCGGTCAAACCCCACCAAGGCGTTGAGCAGGCTGGATTTGCCGCAGTTGGGCGCGCCCACAATGGCGGCTTTTAACCCCTCTTTAATCAGGCGCCCGACGGAAAAAGTATCGGCCAGTTTGGCCAGCACGCCGGCCTGGGCCAGCAAATCGTTGACGGTTTTTTGGACGTCCAGCGGGGGCATTTCTTCGTCCACGTCGTCCAGGCGCGCTTCCAGCTGGGCCAGCGTTTCGGCCAAGGCGTTTTTAACGCCGTTTAACTTTTGGCTTAAGCGCCCGTCCAAAGAAGAAAGAGCCAAATCGTGTGCGGCTTTATTGCCCGAAGAAATTAAATCGCACAGGCCTTGTGCTTCCAGCAAGTCCATTTTTCCGTTTAAAAAAGCCCGATATGAAAATTCCCCCCGTTTGGCAGGCTCCGCTCCGGCGGCGCAAAGCACTTCCAGCAGCCGCCCGCGGATATAGGGCGAGCCGTGAATGGCAAACTCCACAATGTCCTCACCGGTATAGCTGTGCGGCGCCGGGAAATAGGTCACCAGGGCTTCGTCCAACACCGTTTCGCCGTCCATCAGACGGCAAAACACCTGCGTGCGCGGCGGAAAGGTTTTGCCCGCGGCAGTGATTTTTTGCAATATGGGCAGGCTGTCAGGCCCGCTTAAACGAATAAGCGCAATGGCGCTTTGCCCCTGCGCGGTGGCCGGGGCGCAAATGGTACTTGGCATGATTACATTTTATAATTTTTAAGCTGTTTTTTGGGGGTTCTTTTCGTACGCGCGCGAAAAATATCATTGACAGGCGTTTTTTCTTCATCTAAACTATAGTATGAGGTGTTTTATGAAAAAGTTTTTTATAACCCTTGTGCTGCTTGTGGGCGCCGTATGTCAGGCGGCCGCCGCACCCGCTGGCGGGGAAACGTTAGAGTATAAATATTTCTTTTTCCCCTTGGCGCATTTGTGGGAGCAAGACCCGCAAATGCAGCCGGCGCTTTTGGCTGCCACCCGTCCGCTGACGGAAGATTTTGACTACACCTCTCTTTTTGGCGACGCCCAAGTGATACTGCTGGGCGAAATTCACGACAAAGAAGTCATCAGCCGCGAAATAAACGTGATTTTAAAACAGTCCGCCGGCAAGCCTTCCATGGGCATTACGCACCTGGCGACGGAGTTTTTGTTGCAGTCGGCCCAGCCCAACTTTGACAAAATAAAAAACAAAAACATTTATTTGGACCGCTTAAGCCAAGCCATAGACGACCGGGTTGTGGCTTATAACAGCTCTTTGCTGACCATGCAAATGGCCGAAAACTTGGGCCTTAAGGTGGTGGGGCTGGACGTGGACAAAATTTTAACCCCCGGCGGTACGGCTTGGGCTTTAAGCCCGGAAGGGTTAAAAACACGCAACCAGGCCTGGCTTAAAAAAATAATGGAAGTTATTAAACAGAACCCCCGCGCGCGCGTGGTGGTGCATTGCGGTGCCTTGCACAGCCAGTATGTGGCCAACTCGTTAAGCACCTTGCTTAAACGCAAGGGCATAAAAACCCATGTGGTGCTGTTTGAAGTCGGCCCCGACCCAAAAGCCGACAAACACATGACGTGCCAATTTTTCCGCAGCCTCAACACGCCGCCCGTTTATGTTTGGTACCGCTTTTTCTGCCTGTTTGGCAAAGAAAGAGACAACTTGCTTATTCAAGTGCCGCCCCAGTATATAGACGTGCTGGGGGCAGACATCGTGGTGTATTTTGGCAATCCAAACCCTATGAGCAAAATGACCCCACAGGCCAAAGCAGACGTATTTAAAGACATGCAGCATTTTCCACAAACGGCCTGCCACCTGCACCCGGACTCCGTGGCCTGCCAAAAGCTGCGGCATTGGTCTTTTGTAAAATAACTAAAAAGCGCCCGCCAAAACGGGCGCTTTTTTATGTGTTGTTAACATGGCCGCACACAACATGTTTCATCGGCCTTTACCGTCAAACAGACGCTCCAGAACGGCTTTCTCAGGACTATAAAAGTAGTCTCCGCCGCGTGTGCCAATTTCTCTCTTGGGCGGCCGCCGCCGAAACGACACAAAACAAAAAAGCCCTCTGCCAAGAGAGGGCTTTTGAGTAAGGCAAAAATTAATGTTCTTTGGGCATGGTGGGCACAAACCGCTTGCCGCTGTTGGCCTTAAAAAAGGCGGCCGCGTCGGCCCAGGCAGGCTCGTAGACTTTGCCGTAGTACCATTGGGTTTGTATCAGTGCCCCGCTTTGACGAAGGGCATTTATTACGTTGCTCCAGCGTTCGTTGAGGCCCAGGCCAAACAGTTCAAGCGCTTCCTGCGCGTCCTGCTTGCCCAAATAAGCGTCGGTGGCCAGGGCAAAACTTTGGTCTTTGGCGCCCACATAATAAAATTGCGGCACGCGCTTCCAATTTTTAAAATCAAATTTTTTGCCCGTCCATTCTTTCACCCGGGCCGTGCCCAGCGGATAGGCCAGCGTGTGGCCTTCCCAGCTTTCCTGCGGCAAGGGGGCCAAGGCATCCGTGCCGCCGCACACTGCGGCCTGCACGGCTTTGGGGTGCAGAAAAGTAAAGCGCATGCAAAAATCGCCCGACGGGCCGAAACCGTTTAGCCAAATTTTTTTGTACGTTTTAATCCCCTCTTTTTTAAGGCGTTTGCGCGCGTCTTTAAGCATGGCCTGAAACTGCAAATCGGGCCGCTTTAAAGAGCCTTCCTGCAACTGCATAATTTCGCGGTTTAAAGAGCCGGGACGCAAGCCGGGGGCCGAAGGCACGTGGGAAAACACGGGCATCAGCACCGGCGTTTGCAGCGTTTCAAGCAGCGGATAGGCCTGCAAAAAACCCAAAGCACCCGCCGTTTGGTCTGCCCGCCCGCCGGTAATTTTAAAAAGCCCGGGGTCGGCTTCGGCTAAAATAAAATATTTTTTATCCCGTTCCAGGCCGCGCGGCACGGCCAAAAAATACCCGTTTGAAAAGCCTTCCTGCGGGTTAGGACCGACGTACTGTATCCACAGTTTATCGGTATAAATTTCCCCGGTGCGGCTTTGGGCAAACAAGGCCGCAGGCAAACATACAAAAGCCAGCAGTAAAAAGAAAAGTTTTTTCATATTTTCCCCTCTTGTTTGTATTTTAGCATAAAAGGCAAAACGCCACGAAAATGCCCCGCACCAAACGCCTTGCACCGGCGCAAAAGGGCATAAAAAACCCCGCCGTAAAGCGGGGTTTTTAACGTAAAGATTATTTGTGCTCTTCGTTGTGGGCCGCGTCAAAAAGCGGGCCGCAGGCACCGTCTTTAGGTTGCTCTTGCGCAGGGGCCTGATTTTCCGCCGTTTGGCAGCTGCAGGCGGGCCGAGCCGGGGCCGTTTGCGGCTGATTTTCCGCCGCAGGGGCCGGCTGGCAAGCGCGCGGGGCGGCTTGCTCACAGGCGGAGGCCGTTTGCGCAGGGGCCTGATTTTCTGCCGTTTGGCAGGTGCAGGCGGGCTGAGCCGGGGCCGGTTCCGTCACGCTCTGGCAGGCGCAGGCAGGCTGGGCTTCTTGCGTGTTGGCCGTTTCGGCAGCCGGGGCTTGCACGTTGGCGGCAGGGGCCGTCTGCGGCTGATTTTCCGCCGCGGGAGCCGTCTGGCAAGCGCAGCTGGGCTGAGCCGTTTGTTCGGCTTGGGCTGCAGGCGCTGCGGCAGCGTTTTCGGCAGTCGGTTCGGCTTTTTGCACGGGTTGATCCGCCGGGCGGGGACGCAAGGTCACCTTACGCCACTGGCCTTCCCCTTCGGACACGGTGATGACAAATTCGTTGTTTTCCGCGGCGCGGTGGATATAGCGGCGCAGCTGCGCGCTCATCGGGCGGAAGCGATAGACGCTGTAACCATTTTTGATTTGGTTAATGCCGTATTCCAAATCGGCATTAATTTTGTCTTCGGCTTTGCGCCAATAGTTTTGCGTATCGGCAATGACGGAGATGGGTTTGTCAAAATGACGGCTGATGCTCAGCGTGGCCAAATATTGCAAAGATTCCAGCGTTTTGCCTTCTTTACCGATGACGATGGCCGGGTGGTCGCAGTCAAAGGTAAGCAGAATGCGGTGCTGTTTTTCGTCCCACCAGGCGTGGAGATTTTCCACCTTAACGCCCATGTGTTCCAACACGTTGGCCAAGTAGTCTTTGGCTTCCTGTAGCGGGGCTTTCAAATACTCGGGGATAACCGCGTTTTGAATTTCCTGGCTGGGCAGCAATTGCGGCTCATTGGCTTTGGGGGCTTTGTCGGCGCTGTGGCGGGCACCGTAAGCGCGGCGGCCGCCGCGTTTGATTTCGCGCACGCCAAAATCGTCATTTTTGCGGGAGCGGGAAGAAGAACGCCCACCGCGTCCGCGGCTGTTGGAGCGTTTCTTTTTGGGTACGTCCATATAAATTTGCGCGTCCAAATTGTCGGACACCCAGCGTTTTTGGCGCAATTCCACCACGGCCGGGCGGGCACCGATGCCCAAAAAGCCTTTGCGCGGATTTTCCAAAATTTTCACTTCCACCTGGTCACGGCGCAAACCCAGTTTTTTCAAACCTTTTTCAATGGCCAGGGATACGTCTTTTGCTTCTACTGTCACTTTATGCGGCATAAATTAAACTCCTTACTTGTTCGCGTTAGCGATTTTTTTATTAGCCAGGGTCTGAATACCGAAGGTAATCAGGCTGTTGGTCAACCAGTACAACACAAGACCGG
>CALUQA010000154.1 GCA_944322775.1 uncultured Elusimicrobiales bacterium | reverse complement strand
GCAAAGTTCATGGCGCTTTTGCCGTCGCCGCGCTGCGGGCGGATAAACACAAACCACCACAAACCGATAAGCAGCACAATCCACAGCACGTTAAACAAAATGTTGCTCACCCAGGAATTATCCGCCTGGGCTTTATAGCTGATGTTTTTGGCCGAAAGCTGGCTGACCAGCTGCGGGTCTTCCATGCGGACGGTTTTGAAAGGAATGTCTTTACCGTCTGCGTCTTTAAACGTACCGGAAATAACGCCCGGGGCCACGGTCAAATCGGCCACCGTGCCGGCTTCTACTTTATTTTTAAAGTCGGAATAGTCCAGCGTTTGCGTCTGCGCGCCGGGGCGGTTAAAGAAGAACACCGCCACGGCAAAAATGGCCACCCAAATCAAAATTTGATTGATGGAAATAATACGGCGATTGTTATTTTTGTTGTTCATTATTTTCTAAATACCCCAATATACGGCAGGTTACGATATAGTTCGTTGTAATCCAACCCGTAACCGATGACAAATTCATTCTCTATGGTAAAGCCCACATATTTCGGGTGCACTTCGGCTTTGCGGTTGGCGGGCTTGTCCAAAAGGCAGCAAATTTCTATGCTGGCGGCGCCGCGGTTTTTAAGGTTTTTCATCAAATAGTCCAGCGTCAGGCCCGTGTCCACAATGTCTTCCACAATGACCACGTGGCGGCCTTTGATGCTTTCGCGCAAGTCCAGCATGGTGCGCACTTCCCCGGTGGAGCTGGTGCCGCAGTAAGAAGAAAGGCACATGAAATCCATTTTGCAGTCTACGCTGATGTTGCGCAAAAGGTCTGCATAAAACATAATGCAACCGCGCAAAATGCCGACGAACAAAGGCTCTTTGCCTCTATAATCGGCAGAGATTTCACGTCCCAGTTCGGCCACTCTTTTGGCCAATTGTTCCTGCGAAAATAAAACCCGTTCCAGCACCGGCGTATCGGACATAACTCCTCCAATAGAGAATATATAATACAGGATACCTTATTTTGACCTTTCTGTGAAGATATTTGTATAGCAAAAAGCCGCGTTTTAAACGCGGCTTTTGATTTGAAATTTTTTACAGGAAAAACTCAGGCTCTTTGCGCTCGCCGAATTTGAGGGCAAAGGCTTTTTCGGCCGCCCACAAAAGCGCTTTGTTTATGTGGCGCGCCTGCACGGGGCAGACGGACACGCACCCCATGCAAAAAATGCAGCGTGTTTTGTCGGTTTTATCCGGGCAGGCAGGGGAGATGGCCCCGCTGGGGCAGCGGGCCGCACAACGCCCGCACCGCGTGCAGGCCGAAGAGGCAGACGGCACAAACCCCACCGCCTTAAATGCTTTATAGGGCCGATTGCCAGGCACCGCCGGCACGGCAAGCGAACTGCCCGCAGGCGCTTGTTCCAATTTTTGCCAAAGTTGTTGGGCAAAAGAAGCCAGTTTTTGCGCGTCTTGTTTGTCGGGCCGGCCGTGGGCTACGCTGCGCATGATGGAATGTTCGGCCAAGGCCGCGGCCGCGGCAAAGGGCACAAAACCGTTTTGTTGGGCCAAGTCCGTAAGTTCCAGCAAAGCGTCTTCATAGGCGCGGTTGCCATACACCGCCACACAGACGGCCGGGGTTTGCCGGCCTTTCATGCGGGCAAAACGCTCCGCCGCCAGCGGCACGATGCGCCCGGCATAAACGGGTACGGCAAAAATGACCAGCTCATCAGAAGCAAAAGTGCGCGCTTCCTGATGTTTGGAAAAGGGAGTTACGTCCAGCTTTTCCACCGGCAAAGGCAAGCCTTCCGCCAAGGCAAGCACTACATTTTGCGTGCCGCCGGCAGGGCTGAAAAAAACGGCCATTATTTTAGAAACATCCATAAAACCTCTTTTTAAGCAAATATTTTCCGGCACCTTTATCGCCCGAAAAGTTTGGCAATGTCTTTGGTGCTCAGCACGGCCACGCAAGGCCGCCCGTGCGGGCAATGCATGCCGTCTTTGCATTTTTTCATATTTTCCAAAAGTCCTTCCGCTTCCGCGGCGGAAATTTGGTCATGGGCTTTAATGGCTTTTTTGCATGCCAACAAAGCCACCATTTTGCGTTTAAGCTGGTCGCTGGATTTATCCGGATCGCCGACGATTTGCGACAAAGAAACAACAAAAGCCTTCATGTCGTCTTCTTTAAAGCGCATCATGGAAGGCACCGTGTTCACCAGCACCGTGCGGGGTGAAAAACGCGTCAAATCAAACCCGGCTTCTTTCAGCCACGGGGCCCAGCTCATCAGGCTTTCTGCATTGCTGGGGGTGACGTCCACATGAATGGGAAAAATTAAATCTTGCACGGCAATGGCATGTTTTTCAAAAGCGTCCAAATAATGTTCAAACAGCACCCGTTCCTGTGCAGCATGCTGGTCAATCAAAATCAGCCCGTCGGGGTTTTCAAACACCAGATAGGTTTTTTCAAGCTGGCCCAAATAATGATACGGCCCGTGCCACCAAGACGGTGCCTCTTCTTTTCCAGACGGCACAGTTGTTTGCGGTTGCGGGGCCGGGGCCTGCGGGGCAGAAGCGGCTTCCGCCTCTACGGCGCGGTATTCCACGGGGTCTTCCGTTTCGCGCGCGGTAAACACCCGTTTGGGAGCAAACGCGTTTTCGTCCCGGTGCGGCAAACCGCTCACTTCCGCCGTGGAATGTTCAAACAAATCGGCCGAAGCGGCCGGGGCCTGCGTCATGATAGGCAACGGGTTTGAAATAATTTCCGGCGCGGGGGCGGGCGCTTGCGTGGTTTGCTTTGGCGCCGCCGCGGGCACCTGCATTTGCACCGGCGTGGCCGAGCCGAACACCGTTTCCTGCACGGCTTTCATCACCGCGGCAAACATGCCGTGTTCGTCTGCAAAGCGGATATCGCGCTTTTGCGGGTGGATATTAACGTCAAAAGACGCGGGGTCCAGCTCCATATAAATAATAAAAGCGGGGTGGCGGTCTTTGGGGCGCACATTTTGATAGGCTTTATACACGGCCTGTTGCACGGTTTTGCTGTCCACGGAGCGGCGGTTGACAAAAATAAACTGCAAATCCCGCGTGGCCACCAATTTGTCAGGCGGCGTGATAAAAATTTTAAGGCCCAGTTTGTCAAAAAATCGGCTGACCAGCGCTTCGCCCGTTTCCGCGCCCAAAATTTCTTTGGCGCGGGCCAAGACGGCTTGTTTTTCGTCGCCTTCCTGCGGCGGCAGGTGATACACCTCTCTGCTCGAGCTGACCACGGTATACCCAACATGCCGGTTTGCCAAGGCGCTTTCTTCCACCACTTTCAGCAGGCAGGCACGTTCATAGGAAGCGCTTTTTAAAAATTTCAAACGGGCCGGCACATTATAGAACAAATCGCGTATTTCCACCGTGGTGCCGCGTATGGCCGGGGCCGGGCTTTGCGCCAGTGTTTTGCCGCCGTGTATTTCCAGGCGGCTGCCTTCGCCCCCTTCGGTGCAGGAGGTCATCGTCATTTTAGACACGGCCGCCACGGAATAAAGTGCCTCGCCGCGAAAGCCAAACGTATGCAAATTGTTTAAATCTTCAAAACGGGTAATTTTGCTGGTGGCATGGCGCAGCACGCTGGCGGCCAAGTCGGCAGGCGTCATGCCGCAGCCGTCGTCGTTAATGCGTATCATTTCTTTGCCGCCGCCTTCTATGTCCACGCGGATATGGCGCGCCCCGGCGTCCACGGCGTTTTCCAGCAGTTCTTTCAGCACGCCCGCGGGCCGTTCAATCACTTCACCGGCGGCTATTTGGCCGGCCGTTTTTTCGTCCAGCACGTGAATTTTATTCATTGTCCACCCGTTTTTTCCATTCGCTGATTAACTGCAGCGCCCCCAGCGGAGTCAGTTTGTCGGGGTCTGTCAGTTTAATTTCCTGCACGATAGGCGCAGAGAACAAATCTTTGACGGGGTCTTTTTCCCGCGCGGAAATTTTGGCGCCTTTTTTGGCTTCCAAATCTTTCAGCACCTTGCGCGCGCGCACCGTAACGGCCGCCGGCAGGCCGGCAATTTCTGCCACGTGTATGCCGTAGGATTGGTCGGCCGCGCCCGGCAAAATTTGATACAAAAACGCCAGTTTGCTTTGCCCCAACGCGTCTTTATATTCTTTGGCTTCCACGTGATAATTTTTGACGCTGGCATATTTGTTTTCCAAATCCACCAGTTCAAAATAATGCGTGGCAAAAAGCACCTTGGCCCCGCCTTTGGGTTTGTGCAAATATTCCACAATCGCCCACGCGATGGAAATGCCGTCAAAGGTGGACGTACCGCGCCCCACTTCGTCCAACAATATCAAACTGCGCGGCGTTTGCGAAGCCAAAATGTGGGCCGTTTCGTTCATTTCCACCATAAAGGTGGAGTTGCCGCGCTGCAACGCGTCGTGCGCGCCGATACGCGTCATAATTTTATCCACCACACCCACTACGGCTTC
This sequence comes from uncultured Elusimicrobiales bacterium, assembly GCA_944322775.1. GTDB lineage: Bacteria > Elusimicrobiota > Elusimicrobia > Elusimicrobiales > Elusimicrobiaceae > Avelusimicrobium. The sequence goes on along the minus strand of CALUQA010000154.1, from coordinate 1,027 downwards.
CTGTGCGGGCACGAAAGAGCCCATTTGCGCCATAATCACAATCAGCGCCGTTTGTTTTAAATAAACGCTTTTGCCGCCCATATTGGGGCCGGTGATAAGCATAATTTGGGTGTTGGTGCCGTCTATATTCAAATCGTTAGGCACAAAAGAACCGGCTGGCAGCAACGCCTCCACAATGGGGTGGCGCCCTTTTTTATAAGCAAGTGCCGTGCCGTCCGTCACCGCGGGGCGCACAAAGCCGTGCTTCATGGCCGCCAAGGCCAAAGACAAATAAACGTCCAGTTCCGCCGCCACCAAGGCAAACTGTTTTAAAGCCCCCGTCTGCCCCGCCACCGTTTTGCGCACTGCGTCAAAAAGGGAGCTTTCCATGCGCAGAATGCGGCTTTCGGCATTTAAAATTTTGTTTTCCAGTTCTTTGAGTTCTTCGGTTATATAACGCTCGGCATTGGTCAGCGTTTGTTTGCGGGTGTAGTTATAGGGTACTTTGGAGCTTTGGCTCTTGGTGACTTCCAAATAATAGCCGTAAATGGAGTTATAGCCCGCCTTCATGTTGGCAATGCCCGTTTTTTCCCGCTCGCGCTGGCAAAGTTCTTCCAATGCCTGGCCGCTGCCGCTGCGCAGGCGGCGCAGTTCGTCCAGCTCGGCATTGTATCCGTCGCGAATGATGTGGCCGTCCCCAATGCGCAAGGGCGGTTCTTCGTTAATAGCCGCATACAAAAGGCGGCTGGTTTCCTGTGCGTCGGGGTAAACGGCTTCAAAGCGTTCTTTTAGGTAAGGGGCCACGGCGGCGCCGTATTTTTCCAGCCAGCGGTGTAAAGGCTCCGTATTTAACAAAGACTGACGCAGCCCGCCCAAATCCCGCGGGGAAGCATTGCCCGCCGCCACGCGCGACATAATGCGCTCCACGTCGGAAATATTTTGCAAAATGGTGGCCAGGGAGCCCAAGGCTTCCTGGTTTTTTATCAGGCCTTCCACGCAGTCTTGGCGGCGGCGGATTTCTTCCACCGACAAAAGCGGGTGCAAAATC
>CALUQA010000153.1 GCA_944322775.1 uncultured Elusimicrobiales bacterium | reverse complement strand
CGCGCGGCGTGCGCGCGATAAAGCCGGCTTTAATCAGGTACGGCTCTATGGCGTCTGTCAGCGTGTCCACGGCTTCAGACACGGCAATGGCCAGGTTCTCCACGCCCACCGGGCCGCCGCCAAAGCGGTCTATCAGCGCTTCCAAAATGCGTTTGTCCACGCTGTCTAAGCCTTCGTTGTCTATGTCTAAAGAATTCATGGCCATCACGGCAATTTCCTGCGTGATGACGCCCTGCCCTTTAACTTGGGCAAAATCCCGGGCGCGGCGCAAAAGACGGTTGGCAATACGCGGCGTGCCGCGGGAGCGTTTGGCCAGTTCGGTAAGGCCGGCGCGGTCGGCAGCGATGTTTAAAAGGCGTGCCGAGCGGGCCAGAATGTCGGTAATTTCTTTAATTTCGTAAAAGCCCAAATTAAACACAATGCCAAAACGGTCGCGCAGCGGCCCTGTCAACAGGCCCGAGCGCGTGGTGGCGCCCACCAGCGTAAATTTGGGCACGGCCAGTTTAAGCGTGGTAGAGCCGGCGCCTTTGCCGGTGTTGATAAAAAAGGTGAAATCTTCCATGGCCGGGTAGAGGGCTTCTTCCACGGCGGGGTTAAGGCGGTGTATTTCGTCCACAAACAAAATATCCCCGTCGGAAAGTTCGGTGGTCAGCATGGCGGCCAAATCCCCCGGGCGTGCCAGCACGGGGCCGGAGGTGGTTTTGATGTTGACGCCCATTTCTTTGGCCAGAATATTGGCCAGCGTGGTTTTACCCAGCCCCGGGGGGGAGTAAAACAAACAATGGTCCAAGGCTTCGCCGCGCGAGCGGGCGGCTTCTATAAAAATGCGCAGGTTTTCTTTCAGTTTATCCTGCCCGACAAATTCGTCCAAGGTGCCCGGGCGCAAGGCCGCTTCCAGGCCGTTGGATTCTTCGGCCAGTTGCTTAACGTCTAACACTTCGTTTCGATTGTTCATTTTTTCAGCACCCGCAAGGCTTCTTTAATAATATTTTCAATTTTATCGTTGGGGTTAATGCCCGCCTGATAAAGCTGTTCTATGGCGCGTCGGCTTTCCTGTGCGGAATAGCCCAAAGCGCCCAAGGCTTCCAGCACGCCGCTCATATACGGCGCTTCGTCCACCACTTTTATTTTGCTGGAGCCCTGTATGCTCACAGCGTCCATTTTGTCTTTTAAAGAGGCTATCAGCTTTTCGGCCGTTTTGGAGGTAAAACCGAAAATGCCCGTCAAAATTTTAGGGTCGCGCTTGACGATCGCCGCATGAAAATCGGCCACCGAGCGCAGGGCCTTGTTTAAAAACTCCAGCGCTTTTTTGGCCCCCGTATTGGGAATGGCCGTCTTGAAAAGGGTCCACAGTTCTTTGTCCTGCTGGGACAAAAAACCGTATAAAACCGTACCGTCATAAGGGGAAATAGACTCGGCAATATACAGGGCGGCTTCGCGCCCGGCTTCCAGCTCCAGCGCGCTGCTTTTGGCCATATTCACTTCATAGCCCACGCCGCCGCACACAATGATGACGGAGTCGTCTTTTACTTCCAAAATTTCGCCTTTGAGGTATGCAATCATACACTTATTTTAGCATATATGAAAAATGAAACTGTTGACCTGGCAAACAAGATGAGTTACTTGCCGAATTTTTTTAACTGGGCGGCTTTGGCCGCTTTTATTTTTTCCAAAAATGCGGCTTGCACGCTCATTTTTTGGTTTAAGGGGGCGGTTTTGTGGTGGCAAATGCCAATGGCCACGGCGTCGGCCACGTCGTCCGGCTGGGGCGGCTTGTTAAGGTTTAACGTCAGCTGCACCATGCGCTGCACCTGTTTTTTATCGGCCGTTCCCGTACCGCACAAAATCATTTTTACGCGCTTGGGGGGGTAAAAAGAAATAGTCTTGCCGGCTTGTTCACAAGCTAAAATAATCACCCCGCGCGTCATGACGGTATTGGCCATGGTAACGGCGCGCTTTAAAAAGAAGTTTTGTTCCATGGCCACTTGGTCGGGGTTATAGTCGGCCAAAATTTTTTGCAGCTGCGTGTAGATATAATCCAATCTTTTGGGCAAATCCTGCCCGGCTTGGGTGTGAATAAGCCCGCACGCCACCAGCGTAAGCGCGGCGCGTTCGTTGCGTTTGACAATGGCCCAACCGGTGCGGTCTAGGCCCGGGTCTATGCCCAGCACGACGGATTGCATAAGATTATTGTAAAAAAACCGCCCGCTGCCTGTAAAGGTGCGGGCGGTGCTGATTAGAAAAGAAAAACTATTTGTCCAGTTTGGCCATAATATCGTCGGGGATATTATAGTTGGAGTAAACGTTTTTCGTGTCGTCGTGGTCGTCAAGCTCTTCCATCATTTTCAGCAAAGATTCGGCCACGTGTTCGTCGGTGATGTTCACTTCCGTGTCGGGCAGCATGGTCAGCTCGGCCGATTCGGGGGTGATGCCTTTGTCTTCAATGGCTTTTTTGACGGCTTCAAAGGTGGCGTCGGGGGCGGTGATTACTTCGTAAGATTCGCCTTCCGTGCGCACGTCTTCGGCGCCGGCTTCCAAGGCCAGGTTCATCAGGTCGTCTTCGCTGATAGCGTCTTTGGCTACCATAATGACGCCTTTGTTTTTAAACATGTAAGACACACAGCCCGAGGTGCCGATAGAGCCGCCGCGGTTGGTGAAAATTTTGCGGATTTCCGCAAACGTGCGGTTTTTGTTGTCCGTGGTGCATTCCACGATGACCGCCGTAGAACCCGGGCCGTAGCCTTCATAGGTGATTTCTTCGTAAGAAACACCCGGCAGCTGGCCGGTACCTTTCATGATAGCGCGTTTGACGTTATCGGAAGGCATGTTGGCCGCACGCGCATCGTCCATGGCTTTGCGCAAGCGGGGGTTTTGATCGGGGTTACCGCCGCCCATCTTAGCGGCGATGGTGATTTCTCTTAAAATTTTGGTAAATACTTTGCCTTTTTTGGCGTC